>JAILGO010000190.1 GCA_024696725.1 Eubacterium sp.
ATAGTGAATATTAATTTCACACCGAGCCAGACGACGCTTCACATTCGTCCGTGGGCGTTCAATAACTGCTCGGGTACGACGTTTTATATAGATATCCCCGCGAACGTAAGGTATATAGACGACCACGCCTTCTGGGGAACGAACTTTAATTACAATACGATTAACTGCGCCGACTGCGCAATCGGCGAGGACGCCTTCGGAAACGGCGAGGGCGGCTACGCGCGCTTCTTCGCGCCGGGCGGCTCTCAGACCACGGCTTATACCTGGGTAAAGAGCAACCGCGAAAATAACGAATATAACTGGTGGTATTACTGTAAAAACGACGCTCATACCTACTCTTCGGTAACGGTCGCTCCGACCTGTACCGAGCAGGGCTGCGACGAGTACGGCTGTATTTACTGCGACGCGGAAAAACAGAAGAGCAACTTCGTCCCCGCGCTCGGACACAGCTATCGCTTTACGGGAAATACGAGCCTTACGCTTCACTATACCTGCGCCCGCTGCGGCGAAACAAGATTTACCTACAGCGCGATAGATACTCTTTCGGGCTTCACCTTAAGCTCGACCGCGGGTAATACAAAATTCCTTCAGAGCGACTATGACGGAAGGGCGGACCTCGACGTTAACGGCGTCGTCAACGCAAAGGATTTCGTGCTTCTGCGCGATATTCTCGCTTCGCCCGACCTTACCGGTAAGGAGACGACCTTCGATATCTCAACCTCCTATCAGACTATCGACGGCTTCGGCGCTTCGGCGGCGTGGTGGTCTCAGGACGTCGGAACGTGGGAGAACGCCGAGGATATTATCAGGCTCCTCTATTCAGAGGACGAGGGAATAGGTCTTAATATCTACCGCTACAATCTCGGCGGCGGCTCGGAGGACCAGCAGGATTATAATCTCTACGTCGCGGGAGCAAGAACGCATTGCTTTATGAACCCCGATAAAACCTATAACTGGAATAACGACGCGGGCGCAATGAACGCTCTTTCGATTGCGAACAGGCTGAACCCGAATTTAAGAGTTACGCTGTTTGCAAACTCCGCGCCGTACTTTATGACCAAAAACGGAAAAACCTACGGCGCTCTCGTAGATAACGGACAGGGCGGCTATAAGGGAAGCGAAAACCTCGATTCCTCAAAATTCCAGGACTACGCCGACTATATCTCCGAATGCGCTTCGCACTTTATCGGCGAGGGCTATAACGTTACCTCGGTATCGCCGATTAACGAGCCCGAATGGGACTGGTCGGGCTGGTACAACGGCGACGGCACTCAGAGCTCAAATCAGGAAGGCTGCCACTTTGACGAGGGTACGGCAAGATATTTCTATAATAACTTTATGGTGCCGAGCCTGCGCTCACGCTCCGAGCTTAACGGAAAGGTTGAGCTTGAGGTCTGGGAGAGCGGTCAGATGAATCACAACTGGTGGTGGACGCGCTTCCTTAACGAGTGCTTCTCGAAGAACTCAAGCTATTCCTCAAATAACGCCAACATAAGAAGCTACGTCGATACTGTCGCGACTCATTCCTACTGGGCGGGACAGGACGCAAGAGAAGCGGTCGCCGCACAGGTAAGAGGAAGCGATTACGGCCAGGGCTTCCGCTGTACCGAATACTGCCAGATGGACAGCGACGTGACTACCAACGTCCTCGGACATATTCAGGCGGAGGGCATACATACTAACGGTATGACCATAGACTACGGCCTTGCGCTTGCGGATACAATCTATCAGGATATGACTATTCTCAACGCGAAGGAGTGGGACTGGTGGACAGCCTGCGGACGCGGAATCTATCCCGACAGCCTTGTTTATATCAACGACACAAACCACGACCACATTGAAACTTCGAAACGCTTATGGTGTATGGGTAACTATTCTAAATTCATAAAAGAGGGCGCTAAGAGAATAGCCGTTACCAAGGGAGCGGCACTCGGCTCTCAGCTTGTAACGAAGCCCGAAAACATATTTACATGGACGAGCGGTGAAAACTCGGGAACGGATAAATATAATTATCTCGATTGCTCGGCTTATCAGAATCCGAACGGCGATATCGTAATCGTGTATGTCAATAACTCCGATACGATTGAATATACCTGCTTTACCGACAGTAATAATTACAGCGGCTTCGATACCTACGTAACCGACGCGTCGCGCGACCTCGAAAACGTCCAGACGGGAAATATCGGCGACCCCGTTTGTATTCCCGCAAGGTCGGTAACTACCGCCGTGTTATACTATAAGGGCGCTCCCGCCGAATCAAAGAGCGGCGCGTACCTGTTTACCTATTTCACGGGCAACGCGAGAAATGAGCAGACTATTCACTTTGCCGTTTCAAAGGACGGATATAACTATACTCCGCTTAACTCAAATAACGCCGTAATTACTCAGCAGCTCGGAAGACAGTGCTGCCGCGACCCGTATATCTTTAAGGGACAGGATAATTATTATTATCTTATCGCAACCGATATGGACGCCTCGACGAATCAGTGGTGGGGTAACAGCAACACTATGGTTCTCTGGCGCTCAACCGACCTCGTTAACTGGACCGACGAAACGATAATCAATATGAGCAATATCACGGGCGCCGACGATATTCAGCGCTGCTGGGCGCCTCAGGTTCTCTGGGACGAGGAGGAGCAGAAGTATTTCGTTTACTTCGGTCTCGCCTCGTGGAGCGTAACTCAGAACCTTACGGTTATGTATTACTGCTATACCGACGATTTGCTCGACGAGTCGCATTATTCCTATCCTCAGCTTCTCTATAAGCCCGAGAATAACAGCGACCTTAAGAACGCAATCGACGGCGATATTATCTACGACAGCGAAAGCGACACCTATTATCTTTATTATAAGGACGAGGATAACGCGACAATCTGCTGGGTTAAGAGCAAAAACCTGACGGGTCCCTATACCGACGCGACGAATCCTCAGAAGGTGCTTAATACCGATATCGGTCTTGAGGGCTGTAACTCGTTCTTCATTACGGGAACGAACACTCTCGTTATGCTTGCGGACGCTTACGGCGACGGCTACTTCGTAATGAATCAGTCGACCGACTTTGAGAATTTCTATCCCGTGCCGTCTACGGCGTTTACGATAAACAACTGCCGTCCGCGTCACGGCTCGGTTATCCCGATTACGAATCAGGAATATAAGAGATTAGTTAATAACTTCGGAATTTAGGAGGAAAGATAAATGAATATTGATTCAATTTGTGTGCAGGGCGTCTATGAGCCCAAAAACGGTGAGCCGAGAGTAATCCCGATAGTACAGAGCACGACGTATAAATACGATTCTTCTGTAGCTATGGGCGACCTTTTCGACCTTAAGGCGAGCGGATATTTCTATACCCGCCTTCAGAACCCGACCAACGATTATGCTGCGGGAAAAATCGCGGCGCTTGAGGGCGGCGTAGCGGGTATGCTTACCTCGTCGGGACAGGCGGCTAATTTCTACGCCGTATTTAACGTAGCTCAGGCGGGCGACCATATAATTTCGTCCTCGGCTATTTACGGCGGTACGTTCAATCTCTTTAATGTAACTATGAAAAAGCTCGGCTTTGAGTTCACCTTCGTTCCTCCTCACGCAACCGAAGAGGAAATTCAGGCGGCTGTAAGACCGAACACAAAGGCGATTTTCGGCGAGACGATATCTAACCCGAGCCTTGATATTATGGATATAGAGGTATTCGCTAAGGTAGCGCATAAAAACGGTATTCCGCTTATTATCGACAATACCTTCGCTACTCCCGTTCTCTGCCGTCCGTTTGAATTCGGCGCGGATATCGTAACCCATTCCACTACAAAGTATATGGAGGGACACGCCTCGACTATCGGCGGCGCAATCGTCGACAGCGGTAACTTTGACTGGACTCAGAACGATAAGTTCCCCGGTCTTACAACTCCCGACGAGAGCTATCACGGTATAGTATATACCGATACCTTCGGCAAGGGCGCTTATATCACTAAGGCGACCGTTCAGCTTATGCGCGACCTCGGCTCGATTCAGGCTCCGCAGAACGCCTTCCTTCTCAACGTAGGACTTGAAACGCTTCACCTTCGTATGCCGCGCCACTGTGAGAACGCGCTCGCGGTTGCGAAGTATCTTAAAAAGCACCCGAAAATCACCTGGGTTAAGTGCGCTATGCTTGAGGACGACGACCAGCACGCGCTCGCCGAGAAGTATATGCCGCGCGGAACCTGCGGCGTAGTTTCCTTCGGCATTGAGGGCGGACGCGAGGCTGCTACCGTGTTTATGGACAGCTTAAAGATGGCGGCTATCGTTACTCACGTTGCCGATTCGCGTACCTGCTGCCTGCACCCTGCTTCGACTACTCACCGTCAGCTTACCGACGAGCAGCTTTATGAGTGCGGCGTAAGCCCCGACCTTATCCGCTTCTCCTGCGGTATTGAGAGCGCAGAGGATATTATCGCCGATATTGAGCAGGCGCTGGAGAAAATCTGAGTATGAGCAGAGATATATATACCCTTACAAGCCACAGAAACGACAGGGTTTTTATCCATATTATGTCGGGACATTTTGTATCCGCAAATAACCATATAAATTATTATATCGGTACCTCGGATATAAAGCATAACCATAACGTGTCCGTTGACGCGGCTATGCTCCTCTCGGAGTATTACAACGCTAACGGTACGCACGTCGATACCGTACTGTGTCTTTATGAAACGCAGACCCTCGGCGCGTATCTCGCCCATGAGCTCGCCCGTCCCAATATGTTCAGCCCGAACCCGAACCAGACGGTCTACGTTATCGGAAGCGAATACGACGCGGCGGGAAATCTTATCTTCCGCGACAATCTGAAAAAAATGATAAAGGATAAGACGGTGGTTATTCTCATATCCTGTATCACCTCGGGTAAAACGGTTGAAAGAGCTATGGAAAGCGTAGAGTATTACGGCGGAACGACCGTCGGCGTCTCAAGCGCGTTCAGCGCGGTAGACAGTATAAGAGGCGTTCACGTAAACAGCATCTTCACCCTTGAGGATATACCGCATTACAGAGCGTACGATATGCACTCCTGTCCCTACTGCGCTCAGGGAATGCCCGTTGAAGCGATAAGCAACAGCTACGGCTATACTTTACTGTAAAGAAAAAAGCGACTGTTTTCAGTCGCTTTTTTTATCTCTTAAATTTTTAAAAAACTCGGTTAATACCGCCTGACATTCGTCCTCCATTATTCCCGCGTAGATTTCGGGCTTGTGATTATAAGATATGCGGTTAAAGTCCGTAACCGAGCCGAAGGAGCCTGCCTTTGCGTCGAACGCGCCGTAGTAAACCCTGCGAAGCCGCGAGTTGATTATCGCGCCGGCGCACATCGGACACGGCTCAAGCGTAACGTATAAATCGCAGTCTCCGAGTCTCCAGCCGCCGAGCGCTTTGCACGCGCCGTGTATCGCCTCAAGCTCAGCGTGGCAGAGGGCGTCTTTTTCTTTTTCTCTGCGGTTGCGTCCCGTTGAAATAATCCTTCCGTCTTTTACGATAACCGCGCCGACGGGGACCTCGTTTTCGGCGAGCGCCTTCTGAGCCTCTCGGATTGCGATGCGCATAAACTCATTTTCCATTACTGTACCTTTTCAACGAACTGAGCCGTCATTATAATAAGAATTACGAAGGGGATAAAGAGTCCGGGCGCAAGACAGAGAAGCTTTCTGCCGAGCGAAAGCGCATAAGGCTCATAGGTCTTCGGCGTCTTTTCGGGGAAGAGGAGCTTCTTTACGAAAAGATATACCGTTCCCGCAATCGCCGCAATACCCCAGACGATAAAGAGCGCGCCTGCCGCGTATTCTCCCGTCTTTTCGCCGGAGGTGTAGGTAAGAATTTCCTGAACTACCGAAAGTCCGTTCGCGAAGCCGTGTATAAGCATCGCGGGGACGACGCTCTGAGTCCTTACCGTTATATATCCGAGCGCGAGACCGAGAAGAAAAGCATAGATAAACTGAATGACGTTTCCGTGAGTGAGTCCGAAAACGATGCTTACCGCGACTACGCCGAACGCCTTGCCGTATTTCTGAAGCACGCCGAGAATACAGCAGCGGTAAGCGAATTCCTCGAATATCGCGGGAACGACCGCTACCGATACTACGAGCGTAACGGCGGCAAGCGGACTGTCGGTTTTAAGCATTTCGGGCTGAGTGAGCTTGTAGCCGAGCGCCTCCGTCACCTTCATAATAAACGAAACCGCGAGGTTGCCGAGCACGCAGCAGCCCATTCCGAAGGATACCCACGCCGCGGTCTGAAGCGCTCCGATTTTATTCATGGGGATAAGCGGTCTGCCTTCAAAATCCTTCTTTCTTATCGCTGCAAAAATCACGTACGGGATAAGAAGGGAGGAAAAATGGATTGCGACCATATTAAAGCAGTTCTGAAAAGCTGCGGAGGTTTCATATACGGAATAATACTTCGAACGCTGAAGCATTAAAACGATTACCGTCTGAATGAAAAGATAAGCAATCAGCACTCCGCCGAGAAGAAAGCCAATGCCTATAAGCGTGTTGCGCTCTCTCCGGCGTTTTTCCCGATAATAAAGCGTCGCCTGATACTGTTCAAGATATGAATTTACGGGCGGCTGTTGATAATAATTCTGCATTTGTTAATCCTTTAAGTCATCGTTGATTTTTTTAATAAGCTCTCTTAGCTGAGCCCCGACCTCGGGGTGCTTTAAGCCGACCTCGATATTAGCCTGAAGAATACCGAATTTGTTGCCCATATCGTAGCGCGTTCCCACGTAGTCTACGGCTATAACGCCCTCGGTGCGCGCAAGCTCCTTCATAGCGTCGGTAAGCTGAAGCTCTCCGCCTGCGCCCTTCGGAGTGCGCTCGAGAATATCAAAAATCCCGGGCGGCATAACGACTCTTCCGAGTATTGAGAAGTAGCCCATAATTTCTTCGGGCTTCGGCTTTTCGACCATATCGGTACAGAGGTGGTATTTTCCCTCTATCGGCTCGGTTTTGAGCGAGCAGTATTTACCTATATCCTCTGCGCTGACCTCGTTAACTCCTACCGCGCCCTTACCGTATTTTTCGTAAGCGTCGATAAGCTGCTTCGTTACGGGCTCGTCGGAAATTATAACGTCGTCGCCGTAAAGCACGGCGAACGGCTCGTTTCCTACAAAACCTCTTGCACAGAGCACCGCGTGACCGAGACCGCCCGTTTCTTTCTGGCGGAGGAAGTAGACGTTACCGAGCTTAGCCGTCGACTCGACCGCCTCAAGCAAATCCTTTTTATCGGGATTTTCGGCGAGCTTCGTCTCAAGCTCGAACGCGTGGTCAAAATGATTCTCGATAGCCTCTTTACCGCGGTTTGTAATGATTAATATTTCCTCGATACCGCTCGCGAAAGCCTCCTCGACAATATATTGTATTGCGGGTTTATCAACAATATTCAGCATTTCCTTCGGTATTGCCTTCGACGCGGGGAGGACTCTCGTGCCGAGTCCCGCCGCAGGGATAATAGCTTTTCTTATTTTCATATAAATCACCTTATAAAAGCATTGAAATTAAATCCAGAACGATGTACGCGGCAATCGGCGCAAGAATAGTCGTACCGCCCTTTTTAGCGAGATAGAGGCGCTTTATGCCGTCTCTGTCAAGGCTTGCTTCAAGCGGGTCCCCGCCTGCCGAGGCGTTAAATTCAGCGCCGTTTTCAAGCTGCTCGTTTACGCTTTTTATAAACGAGGTCACCGTCATCTTATAGGAGTAGTCCGCAAGCAGGGCGCAGCCCAGCGCAACAATCAGCTTTAACGCGAAAACAGCGAATACTATCATGCTGAATTTCTGAAAATCAGCCATACCCTGAATCTCGTTAAGCCTGTTAAGAAGCTCATTCTGATTGCTCATCGGGTTCATAGTCGCAAGTCCCGATATCGCGTTGTAGGTAAGCGGAGCGAGCTTCATTGAAAGAAATGTAAGAAGGCTCGAAAGCGAAATGTTTATACAGAAAAGCGTAATCGCCTGCTTATACATCTTTCTGAAAAAGAAATAGTACATACCGAAAATAAACGCTCCCCAGTTCCAGCCGAGCTTTTTGCCGCTCTGCTCCTGCGCCTTGAATACGCTGATAAAGCGCGCCGTGTTGGTTCTTACCGTGCTGGCTATATCGCCGAGGCTCTCGCCGTTTACCGTGTAAGTATCGCTGTCGTACGGCGTGCGCGTAAAAGCGGAAAGGTCGGGCGCGCCGAAGGGCGTAAAGCCTCTCGCGCCGTCGTTCTGCTCTCCTGCAGGCCCGGCTTTAGCGTCGGTATCCTCCTCTTCGCTGAAGTGAAATCTCTCACGGAGCTTCCTGTTAGCCTCCGTGTTTCTTATTTCCTCTCTGTGCTCGTCGTAGTAGCTGTAGCCCGACGGGTGAAGTCCTCTGTTTACGCAGTGACCGATAAGGTTATAGCATTCCCTGTGGTGAGGCGTGCCGCAGTCCGGGCAGTAAACAATGTCGTCGCCCTCTTCAAAAAGCCTTTTGCACACGGGACAGCTCTGGTCTTTAAATATGCTCATCATATTCTCCCGATAAAATAATTTAATCAAAGTATATTATATCTTTTATCTTTATAAAAATCAATATGTATTTGAACTTGAAAAATATTACAAAATGTTATATAATTAATTGTTAAACTAAGACCTTACGGAGCTATATATGATTGTTTATGAAGAGCTGAAACAGCGCCTTACCGCGTTTGAGAAGGATATTACAAATCTCAGGGAAGCGCTGAATATTGAAAACGTGATAACGGAAATCGGCGAGCTTGAAGAGGAAAGCGGAAAAGCGGGCTTTTGGGACGATATGGAAAAGAGCCGTAAGACTATGCAGAAAATCGGCTCGCTCAAGGCGCGCGTTGCCTCCTGGGAATCGCTGAAAAACGATTACGAAGACGCGCTTTTAATGATTGAAATGGCTGACGACGAGAACGACGAAAGCCTTGCAGACGACTGTACCGCCTCTGTTGACGAAATCGAAAAGCGCGTTGAGAGCCTTACTCTTTCTACGCTCCTCAGCGGCGAGTTCGACAGCTGTAACGCTATACTTACCTTCCACAGCGGAGCGGGCGGAACCGAGGCGCAGGACTGGGCTGAAATGCTGTTCAGAATGTATAACCGCTGGGGCGAGCGCCACGGCTATAAGGTTTCGACTCTCGACTATCTTGACGGCGACGTCGCGGGCATAAAGAGCGCCACTATTCTTATCGAGGGCGAAAACGCTTACGGCTATCTCCACGGCGAAATGGGAATTCACCGCCTCGTGCGCGTTAGCCCGTTCGACTCCTCGGGACGCCGTCACACCTCGTTCGCCTCGCTTGAGGTTATGCCGGAAATCGACGACGACGTTGAGGTCGAAATCAGGGAAGAGGATATAAAAATGGACGTTTACCGCGCCTCCGGCGCAGGCGGCCAGAAGGTTAATAAAACCTCGTCGGCGGTACGTCTTACCCATATCCCGACGGGTATCGTAGTGTCCTGCCAGATTGAGCGCTCTCAGCATCAGAACCGTGAGGTCGCCATGAGAATGCTTAAGTCGAAGCTCGTTGAAATCAAGGAGCGCGAAAACCTTGAGAAAATCGAGGATATCAAAGGGGACCAGAAGGAAATCGCCTGGGGCTCCCAGATTCGCTCCTACGTCTTTATGCCGTATACTCTCGTAAAGGACCATAGAACGAACTACGAAATGGGAAATATCGCCGCCGTAATGGACGGAGATATAGACGGCTTTATTAACGCATATCTTAAAATGAAAAGTATTGAAGGTAGTGATAACTAATGACCGATTTATTAACCGTAACCTCTATACAAAGCGTATCGGGCTTCGCGATTCATCTTATCGTCGCGATAATCCTCGGCGCTCTTATAGGTCTTGAAAGACAGTGGACGCGTCACGCGGCGGGAATTCTTACTAACCTTATCGTGTGTCTCGGAGCCTTCGCGTTCACAGCGTTCAGCTTCCTTGTACCGGTTTCGGGAATTAAGGATATAACAAGAGTTGCAGCTCAGGTAGTAAGCGGTATCGGCTTTCTCGGCGCGGGCGTAATTCTGCGCGAGGGCGGTAACGTAAGAGGTCTTAATACCGCCGCTACGGTGTGGGCGAGCGCCGCGGTAGGCATACTCTGCTGTCTTGATAATCTCTTCTTTGCGATTATCGTCGGTATAGCAATCGTGTTTCTTCACCTCGTGCTTCATCCGATATCGGAAAAAATTGATAAAATCAAAAAGTACGATAAAGGCGAAAAGGATATGGAGGAAACGCTTTATCATATTTCCGTCGTCTGCCCCGACGAGCTTGAGCTTGAAATAAGAAAGAACATTATGACGACTATTAAAAACGCTCCCGACGCGCTTCTTCACACTCTTGAAACGCTTAACTATTCAGACGATGAAAAGAAAATCAGAGCGTATATTTCAACGAGAGTCCGCGACGACACGGTTATAGAAAACCTTGTAACCCATATCGGTAAGAACGAGGGTATTCTCTCGGCAAGCTGGAAAATCGACCACGAATAAACCGCTTTAAATGTAAATATTGTTATTTGTAAAATTCCTTCTCCGTTAAACAATAATACGGAGGAGGATTTTTTATGAAAAAGCTTTTACCTTTGTTATTATGCGCAGCCTTGCTTACGGCGTGCAGCGCAAATATTGATATGAAAACGGAGCCCGATAATACGGAAAGTATTATTACCGGGGAGAGCGAAACGCTTACCGGACTTACGGAGGAGCCGAGCGTAAAGCCCGTTTCAGGGCTCGAAAGCCTGTCGGTAAAAAAGATAAAATGGGGACACGGCGAAATAATAAACCACCGTCCGCCCGAGGAGCCTTCAAGACTTAACAAGGACTATTTCGACCTTGACGGAGAGTGGCTTCTCAGCGATGGAAAAAAGCTCGCGCTCACCTTCGACGAGGGATATGAAAACGGCTTCACTCCGTCGATTTTAGATACTCTTAAGGAAAAGAACGTAAAGGCGGTTTTCTTCGTTACCTATGACTTCGCGCGCGATAATCCCGAGCTCGTTCAGCGTATGCTTGACGAGGGACATACCGTCGGAAACCATTCTTACCACCACTACGCTATGGACGAGCTTGATACACAGACCGCGAGGGAGGAAATAGACTTTCTTCACCGCTATATCAGGGATAAGTATAATTATACAATGAGTTATTTTCGCTTTCCTATGGGCGAGTTTTCCGAAAAAAGCCTTGCGATAGCTCAGTCGCTCGGTTATAAGAGCGTTTTCTGGTCCTACGCTTATGCCGACTGGGACCCCGAGTCTCAGCCCGAGCCCGACAGAGCCTTTGCCTCAATCTGCGAAAGCACCCATCCCGGCGAGATAATGCTGCTTCACGCGGTAAGCAAAACGAACGCCGAAATTCTCGCTAAGGTGATAGACGACGTGCGCGCGCAGGGTTATACTTTTACGACAGAACTTTAACAATATGTTGTATATAGTCGTGGCAGACGGGTTCTGCCACTATATTTTGCGTAGTTGTTAAATATTTTATGAATTGTTATTTTATTGTTGAGATTGACTGCTCAATATTATATAATATATTTCTAATATTTTGCTATCTATAATTTACAGGAGATTACATATATGATTTTTTCAAGAGATATCGGTATCGACCTCGGCACCTCGACCACCCTTGTAGCGGACAGAAAAGGGAATATTATCATGAAAGAGCCGAGCGTCGTAGCCGTTGACGTAAAATCAAAGCGCGTTCTCGCTACGGGCGACGAGGCGAAGGGAATGATAGGAAGAACGCCGGGCTCGATAGTCCCCGTTATGCCTATCCGCTCGGGAGTTATCGCGGACTTCGATATGACCTCGGATATGCTGAGAAGCTTTATCAGCCGCGCAGGTAAAAACGGAATCGTAACTAAAACGAGAGTCGTTATAAGCGTTCCCTCGGGCGTTACCGAGGTTGAACGCCGCGCAGTTGAGGACGCGGTACGCTCCGCAGGCGCTCAGGAGGTTGAGCTGATTGAGGCTCCGATGGCGGCTGCTCTCGGCGCCGGACTTCCCGTGTACGAGGCTACGGGCTCGATGATTATCGACATCGGCGGAGGTACGTGCGACGTAGCCGTAGTATCGCTCGGCGGAATCGCCTCCGTAAACAGCATAAGAGTCGGCGGCGAGTCTATGGACGAGGCTATAGTTGAGTATATGAAGAAGGAGCACAGCCTTCTTATCGGCGAAAGAACCGCCGAAGATATTAAAATAAAAATCGGCTCCGCCGCAGAATACGACGGCGAGGCCGTTATGGAAATTAAGGGAAGAAGCCTTGAGGACGGACTTCCCGCGAGCGCCGAAATTTCGTCAGCCGATATCCGCGGCGTGCTTTCTGTACCCGTTAACGCGATTATCGGCACCGTTAAACAGACGCTTGAGGTAACTCTCCCCGAGCTTGCCGCCGATATTATGGACCGCGGCGTGTACCTCACGGGCGGCGCGAGCCGTCTTAAGGGACTTAAGGACAGGCTCGAAAGTGAAATTAAAATCCCGGTTATCGTTCCCGAATCGCCCGAGGAGTGCGTGGTAAAGGGAACCTCCGTAAAGTTAAGAAGGGCTAAGTAATGAAGGATTTTTTCAGAAACACACGTTTTAAAATTGTCCTTTCCGTTGCGGCTCTGCTTCTTTTAGGCGCGCTTATCGCGGGAGCTGCGGGACACGGCGAGACCGCTCAGTCCGCAGTAGTCGGCACGGTTTTCGCTCCGTTTCATTACGTCGCTAAAAAGGCAAGTGACGGGATTGACCGCGTTTTCGGAAATCTTAAGCGCGACGCCGAATACGAAAAGGAAATAAAGAGCTTAAGGGACCAGCTTAACGACTATAAGTCGAAGCTTTCGGACTATGAAAATATAAAACGCCAGAACGAGCTTTATAAGGACTTTCTTGAACTGAAGGAGAAGAATCCCGAATTTAAATTCGAGGAGGCGAGCGTTATCGCGAGAGACAGCGCCGATATTTATAAATCCTTTACGATAAGCAAGGGCTCCGTAAACGGTATAGAGGTCGGCGACGCCGTGCTTTACCGTAAGGCGCTCGTCGGAGTCGTTCAGAAGGTATATCCCGATTACAGCGTGGTAAGGACCGTGCTCGACGCGGGCTTTAACGTCTCGGCTTACGAGCTCGTCTCTAACGAAATTTCTTACGTAACCGGCACGGCGCGGCTCGCGGGGGAGGGAAAGTGTAAAATGGCTAACCTCTCCTCGTCGACAAAGGTCGCTTACGGCTCGATAATCTGTACCGCGGGAATAGGCGGTACGGTTCCCAAAGGACTTGTAATAGGTACGGTATCCTCGGTTGAGGAGGAGAATACGGATATTTCCTCCTATGCGGTTATTACTCCCGAAGTATCGCCCGACGAAATAACAGACTGTATTGTACTTACCGACTTTTAACGATGGAAACTGCCGAAAAGAAAAGTAAAATCAGATATGCCCTGTGGCTTGTAATGCTGCTTATCGCCGCCCTGCTTCAGAACGTCGGGGGACTTTTCCCCGAAATCGGAGGAGCGCGGTGCTTCCTTCTCATTCCCGTCTGCGTTATGCTCGGAATAAATGAGGACGAAAGAACCGCGGCTTTTATAGGCCTTTTCGGAGGCTTCCTGTGGGACAGCGTATGCTCGCGTCACACGGGCTTTAACTGCATATATCTGATGTTTATCTGTTTTATCGCGTCCTCTCTCGTTACCTATATTTTCCGTAATACTTTCATGACGGGCTTTATAGCTTGCGCGGGCGCGACGGTTTTATACTGCCTGCTTTACTGGCTGTTTTTTATACTGACTTCGGGCTCCGACGGTGCGGGAACGGCGCTTTTGCGTTTTTATATTCCGTGCGCCGTTTATACCGTGGTTCTGACTCCGTTTATCGAGGCGCTCGTTATAGCGGTAAAAAGCAGAGCCCTCGGAACGAGACAGCTCGACGCATAGCGTACTTAAAAATACTCAGGCGAAAGGAGGAACGCTGTGGGAAAAATCTATAAAAGCGCAAGAACAACCTTTGCGTTTATACTTATTATTGCGGTACTGCTCGGATTTTTATACGAGCTTTATGATATACAGATACGAAACCACGAGTTTTACGCGGCGCAGAATAATACCGTAAAAACGTATACCGTTCCTCTTCCTGCCGCGAGAGGTGAAATCGTTGACAGAAACGGAACTCCGCTCGTAACAAACCGTCAGGGTAACAGCATCGTGCTGAACGCGGCGTACTTTCCGCCGTCGGACGATAACGCCGAGCGTAACAGAATAGTGCTTAACCTCATTAAGCTTTTCAGAAAGCAGAACGAGGAATACGTTCATAACCTTCCGCTGAAGCTGAAGGGCGGGAAAATAGCGTTCTTTACCAAAAAGGACGACGAGCGTTACGAATCTGCGATTAAAACGATGAAAAGCCGCGATATGTTTAATCTTCAGAGCTACGCCACCGCGCAGAACTGCTTCGACGCAATGGTTGAAAAATACGGGCTTGAGGATTACGTCAGAGCGGGCGACGTAAAAACCGCGCTTGAAATAGGCAACGTCCGTTATGAGCTTACAAGGCTTCTCTTTTCGGTGTCGAACCCCGTGACGATTGCCGAGGACGTAAGCGATAAAACCGTAGCGATAATTAAGGAAAACGCCGAAAGCTTCACGGGCGCCGACGTTAAGGTGGTCGCGTACAGAGAGTATGCCGACTCGAAGCTTGCTCCGCACGTTATCGGTACGATAAGAAAAATCAACGCCGAGGAATACGCTGCGCTTAAAAACGAGGGCTACGGAATCAACGACGAAATCGGCGAGTCGGGAATAGAAGCGGCTATGGAGGCGTATCTCCGCGGCGTTCCGGGCGAGCTGACCGTTACTATCGACGGCGACGGAAGAGTTACCGAGGAGGTAACCAGGGAGCCTGCGCAGGGCGATACAATAGTGCTTACGATAGATAAGAATCTTCAGGCTCTTGCCCAGAAAAAGCTTGAACAAATCTGTAAAAGCGTCGACTACTTCCGCTCGACGGGAGCCGTTGTCGTTGAAAACTGCAATAACGGCGAGGTGCTTGCCGCGGCGAGCTATCCCGCGTTTGATTTGAACGATTATTATAAAAAATACAACGAGCTTGTAAAGGACAGAAACACTCCGCTTTATAACCGCTTCGCTATGGGTACCTACGCACCGGGCTCAACCTTTAAGCCTATGATGGCTACGGCTGCGCTTCAGGAGGGCGTTATTACCGAAAATACCGTGTTTAACTGCGATAAGGTGTTTAAGGTAAGGGATATGGAGTTCAAGTGTACGGGCGAGCACGGCGGAGAAAACGTAAGAACCGGACTCCGCGACAGCTGTAATATTTTCTTCTATAACTGTGCTACAAGACTCGGAATAGATAAAATGAATCTCTACGGCTCAATGTTCGGACTCGGCGAAAAGACGGGAGTTGAAATTCCCGAGGCTAAAGGTATTCTTGCGGGTCCCGAATACAGAAAGCGCTTCGATATGCTCTGGCTTCCCGGCGATACGGTCCAGGCGGCTATCGGCCAGTCCGATAACCTTTTCACTCCGCTTCAGCTCTGTAATTACTGCGCTACCGTAGCGAACGGCGGAACGAGGTATCAGCTCCATTTCGTCAAGTCGCGTATATCGAACGCGACGGGAGTCGTAAGCGAAACGGGAACTAACGTAGTGAGAACTCTCGACGTGAGCCCGAAAAACATAAAAACGGTTCAGGAGGGTATGCGTATGGTTGCCCTCGAGGGCGGACCCGCATACGTTTTCAGCAGAATCGACACTAAGGTCGCCTGTAAAACGGGTACGTCGCAGGTCGTGGTTAAGGGAATAAAGCATAATAACGGTTTCCTCATTACCTACGCCCCTTACGACAACCCCGAAATCAGCGTTGCAACGGCTATCGAGCTTGCGGGCTCGGGCTCCTCAACGTCTCAGATTACCTCGTCCGTAATCGACTATTACTACTCTCATAACTCTAATGAGAAAAAGGCTCAGCAGGAGGGAACGCTGCTGAACTGATTTTAATAGACAAAGTTATATTTTTTTCTTGTAAGAATAAATAATTTATGTTATCATTTAGCTATATTAATTCTATTACCTTTGCAAATATTTAGACAGGAGGGAAACTATGAATATTGCATTAATTGCCCACGACGCTAAAAAAGAGCTCCTCGTTCAGTTCTGTATAGCATATTGCGGAATTATCAGCAGGCACGACGTCTGCGCTACGGGAACTACGGGTAAGCTCGTTAAGGAGGCAACGGGACTGAATATAAACTGCTTCCTCAGCGGTTCCCAGGGCGGCGGTCAGCAGATTGCGAGCCGTATCGCGTGTAACGAAATTGACCTTTTAATCTTCTTCCGCGACGCTCAGACCGCTAAACCGCACGAGCCCAACGACAGCGATTTACTTCGCCTGTGCGATGTTCATAACATCCCGTTTGCGACTAATATCGCTACCGCCGAGGCGCTTATAAGAGGCGTTGAGCGCGGCGACTTTGAATGGCGTGAAATTGTTAATCCACGCTACAACAAGAAATAATCAACGGGGCGAGAAATCGCCCTTTGTTGTATCTAAGGAGATAAACCATGGCGTTAATAACAAAGGCTGTAAAGGGAACGAGGGACGCGCTTCCTTCGGAAATACATAAGCTTCAGTATATCGAAGCGACCTGTATGACGGCAGCCGCAAAATTCGGATATAAAGAAATGAGGACTCCCGTATTCGAGCATACGGAGCTTTTTCAGCGCGGAGTCGGCGACACTACCGACGTCGTACAGAAAGAGATGTATACCTTCGACGATAAGGGCGGACGCTCGATAACGCTCCGTCCCGAGGGAACGGCCGGCGCTGCGCGCGCCTTTCTTGAAAACGGGCTTTCAAACGCGGCGCTTCCGCAGAAGATAGCCTATCTTACCTCCTGTTACCGCTATGAAAAGCCTCAGGCGGGCAGACTGCGCGAGTTCCATCAGTTCGGCGTTGAGTGCTTCGGCGCCTCGTCGCCGCTTGCCGACGCGGAAATAATTTCTCTCGCGTCTCAGATTTTCGACGAGCTCGGAGTCAGGGCGCTTCACCTTGAAATCAACTCTATCGGCTGTCCCGAGTGCCGCGCAAAGTATCATGAGGCGCTGAAGGAGTATTTTAATCAATATAAGGACAGGCTCTGCAATACGTGTCAGGAAAGGCTCGAGCGCAACCCGATGCGCCTCCTCGACTGTAAGAGTCCCGAGGATAAGGCGCTTGCCGAAAACGCGCCCGTAATTACCGACTATCTCTGCGGGGAGTGCCGTAGTCATTTCGACAGCGTTAAGTCGTATCTTGACGCTATGAATATTGAATACACCGTCAACCCGAGAATCGTAAGAGGGCTTGACTACTATACAAAGACCGTTTTCGAATTTATCTCCGATTCAATCGGAGCGCAGGGAACGGTGTGCGGCGGCGGTCGCTACGACGGGCTGATTGAGGAGCTTGGCGGGGCGAAGACTCCGTCGCTCGGCTTCGGTATGGGTATCGAGAGGCTTCAGCTCGTAATGGAGGAGCAGGGCTGCGATTTCCCCGAGCCCGCGGTAAGCGACCTGTTTATCTGCGCTATGGGCGAAAAGGCAAGACTCAGCGCGGTTGAAATCGCAAAGGATATGAGAAGCGAGGGCTTCTCGGTTATCTATGACCTTAACGACAGGGGATTGCGCGCTCAGATGAAATACGCCGATAAGCTCGGCGCAAAATTCAACGTTGTAATAGGCGATGACGAGGTCGAAAAGAAGACCGCCGTGCTTAAGAATATGAAAACCGGCGAGGAGCGGGAAAT
>JAILGO010000108.1 GCA_024696725.1 Eubacterium sp.
GATTTAACACTAACCTGCACTACGGTGAGGACGGACTCTTTATTAACGAAATAATTCTTAAGTCGTGCAAAATCGGTTTCCATAAAGAAGCAGTATATGAATACAGAAGGCGGCTTGATGAAAGCTCCGCAGTTAACACTCAGGTTTTTAATAAATCATATTACCTCGATACTCCCGTTCAATTTCATTTAAAGCTTTTCAGCATTTCTGAAAAGCTTTTCGGTAAGGTGATTCCCTACGTTCAGGCGGTTGCAGCCTACGATATTTTATGGCGCTTTTGTAAGCCTCAGATACACACCGCTTTAAATGATGAGGAATACGAAAAATTCCGCGCAAACGCTAAAAGTATCCTTTCAAAAATTGACGATTATTTTATTATCAATACTCCTGTACACAAATCCGTTGCCAAAGCCGACGAAGCGCTTTCTTTAAAATACGATACGAATTTTCTCAAATCTTTAACGCTTGAAGATAACACCTTGATGTTTAACGAAAGCGAGGTATTGGATTTAAAGAGAAAGCATAATTTATGTCTTGTAAACTTTTTAAGCATTGATAAGGGCTATTGCACGATAGAGCTTTTCATTGCAAAGTGGCTCTTAAACGCTACTCAAAACGGTGCAGGGTTCGCATTAAAGGTTGGTAAAAAGTTCGTTGAGCCCGAGAGTTCCTTTGAATTTCCCCATAAAAAAGCAAATTATACCGACGGAATAACTAATTACTATACGGCGTTTTCCTTTACTTTTAAGCTGAAGGTGAAAAAAGGAAAGACTCTTCGTATCGCTCCGTATCTTTTCTACGGAGAAGATAGCACTCCCATAACGCTTCATTACGGAAAGTTTATTCCCTGCGCTAACCGTTTCGCTCCGGATTATCAGACGCAAAAACGCTATATTATTAAATATTTCCGCAACTCAATTAAAATATTCGCTCCCGAGAACAAAAGTAAGGAGAGAAGAAAATGTGAAATGCAATGCATCTCCTTTCTTATTAAGAAAAAGAAATTCAGAGAAGCATTATACAGAATCGGCATTGTTTTCTTTAAAAAGCTCAACAAAAACAAAGGCGATATATGGCTTATATCGGACCGCATAGATAACGCAGGCGACAACGGAGAGGTATTCTTTAAATACGTCTGCGAGCATAAGCCTAAGGGAGTAAGACCGATATTCGTAATCGGCGAAGCTGCCGAAGATAAGGTTAAAGACAGGCTGAGAGGCATCGGCGAGGTAATATTATTTGAAGATAAAAAATACCCGTATTATTTTCTTGCGAGTAAAAAGATTATTTCTTCATCAGGCGCCGACTTCACGGTCAATCCTTTCGGAAAGAACAAACGCTATCTTCAGAGCTTATTCAGTTTTAAATACTATTATCTTCAACACGGAGTTACCTGCGCTGATTTGTCGTTCTGGCTGAATCGCTATTATAAAAACATTTTCTGCTTTTTTACAGCCGGAGAACGTGAACGCCGCTCTATACTTGAAGCAAACTATTACTATACGGAAGAACAACTTGCTTTAACCGGACAGTCACGTTTTGACTCGCTTTATAATGACACTAAGAAACAGCTTCTCATCCTCCCGACCTGGAGGAAAAGCATTAAGCAAAGCTATGACGATAAGACGAGCAGCGTTTATTTCGACGGATTCAAACAGACCGATTACTTTAAATTCTATAACGACCTGATTAATGACGAACGTCTGCTGAAGGTTATGCGTGAAAAAGGATACACGGGCTTATTCTGTCTCCATCCGATACACATGAAGCAATATGTCGACTATACGGAAAACGATGTATTCGCCGTTAATAAGGGATATGTAGACTATAATAAGGTATTCGCCGAATCCGCTGTTATGGTAACGGATTATTCAAGCGTTCTGTTCGATTACGCATATCTGAGAAAGCCGGTAGTCTATGCACAGTTTGATAAAGAGGTTTTCTTTGAAAATCAGATTTATGACGAGGGCTACTTCCAATACGAAAGAGACGGCTTCGGTAAGGTTTGTTATAATCTTGAAGAAACAGTCAATGAACTGATACGGCTTGTTAAAAGCGACTGTGTGAACAGTGAGAAATACCTTGAACGCGTTAACTCGTTCTTTAAATTCAACGACAGTAATAATGCGAAAAGAATTCTTGACACTATCCTTGAAAAAGATAAAAAATAAAAGAGTCCTGCAAAAGCAGGACTTTTTTATTTCAGTTTTTCGAGCAGACGCTTAGCTGACTTACCGTCGCAAAGGGTAAGATACTTTTCTTTAAGCTCGTTATATTTTGTATAATCATAGCTCTTAAAGCCACGTATCGCGTCGATAAGCTGCTCTGAATCTTCGCAAACCGCACACGGACGGCATTCATTCAAATCGAGAAAGCTCTCCGTATTCGGTATATCGTTTTTAATATTCGCAGAGTAAATAATTACAGGTTTTCCGGAAACCATAAACGAATATATTGACGAGCTGAATCCGCCGACAACGATGTCAGAAATAATCAGCGCCTCATAAACCGTCATTTCCTCGGAAATATCTATTATACTGTCAGCGTAGTAGTTAACCTCGTTAACGTTCGCTGTATCCTCAACAATGTCAAACGACGAGTAATACTTAAGAATAACAAAGTTTTTATTAAGATATTCATAAAGCAGCGACTCATCAAGCGTGTCGGTTTCTCTGTGAGCGCCGAAATAGGTAACTACATATCTGCCCTCAAGCTCAGGATGTCTTGAATAGAATGCGTCAAGGAGCTTTACCTTATACCTTCTGTCGAGGAAGATATCGGACTTTACGTCGCCTGTAACGATATACTCCTTATTTTCACCGATTGCAGGCTTATAAAGCTTTGCAGCCGCGTCTGAAGGACAAACGACAGCGCTGACGCTCTTATATAACGGAGCGAGCGCATATTGCTCCTTTTTCAGACCGCTTCTGAACTCCCTTGTAACCTTGCCAACCGACTGAAGAGGAAACGCATTCTGAGGAAGGAGCACTACCTTTGTTTCCTTTCTTATGTCGAGACTGTCAAGGAAAGTGTTGGGCTCATCAATAATTACATACTCAGCGACCGCTATACTGTTCACAACGGTATTGAGGTCCTCGTCGCCGTTAATAAACTCAAGCGTTTCGCACTTCTGTTTATTAAGCAGATGCCGGATTTCGGGCGAATGAATATCGAAAGCTACTATGCTTCCCTCATTAATCGGTTTTTCCGAGAGTTTTACATAAAGAGGCTCTGCGTATTCCTTAAGCTCTGCAATAGCGTTAACCTTTTTAAAATACGGAAGCGTACTGCTCTCAACCTTCGGCACGGTATAGAAATGCTCAAAGCGTCCGTTTTCTTTTCTGTGCTCCTCAAGATTTTCAAAAGCATATTCAAGAATTCTCTGCGTCGCTTTTCCGTCGCAGGAGCGCATAAACTTATAACGGAATTCCTTAATTGCCTCTTTATCGAAACGCTCGTCTATATTTTTGATATAGTCAATCATATCAAAATTTGTTTTAGCTATAAGACCGGGCGCAAGTTCGAAATAATCATAGTAAAATCCGCGCCAGTCAAAATATTCGTCAAGGTCATAAGCAAAAAAGATAAGAGGCTTTTCGAAAAGACTGTATTCAAAAACAAGCGAGGAATAGTCGGAAATACATATATCCGAAACGCAGAGCAAATCCTCTATACTTAACGTATCGGTAACGTCCATAGCGAACTCACTGTATTCCTTAGGTATTTCGGGACGTTTTCTTACAACGGGATGGTGTTTAAAGAGTAAAACATATTCATCCCCGAAGTTTTCATAGAACATCTTGATATTAAGCATATCGGGGGTCTTTGCCCTCGCTACCCTGCCTCTGAATGTCGGAGCATAAAGAATAACCTTTTTACCCTTAGCCTGAGGAACCTGATGGTAAACATTTTCATAAGCCGCAGATATAAAATCTTCATTATAAAAGACGTCGGTACGGCTTGAGCCTGTCGGCTGAACTATATTACTGTCCTCGGGAAGATTCATAGCCTCTTTATATGCCCATACTACCTCCGGAGAAGAAACAGTTACAAGACTGTAGTTCTTATTAAACGGATGGCGAAGCTGCTCCTTACGGTTAGCGCCGAAAATAAGGTCGGCGGTTGAAAAGCCGAACTTTTTAAAAGCGCCGCAGCCGTGCCAAAGCTGAATAACCTTAGTCTCGGGTCTTAAGGGTATGGCTGAAATAGCGTTAGAGCCCTCGTTAAGAAAGACATACTTAGCGGTAGCTATATCTTCAACAGCGTTAATAACGCGCTTCTGATAGTCCGTTCTTACAGTATTACTGTTAAGAAGAAAATGCGTATGAACTGTATAATCGTAATTATTAACAAGCTCGTCAAATATGACCTCAAAACTGTTAGTTACGCGGGGATGTCTTATTTCAACAAAAACGATTTTATTCTCGTCAACAGGCGCTTTTGCAGCTTCACGGTAAACCTTGGGAATACGTCTGTCAAGAAGGCGGTTATTAAAATGACGGTTGCCCGCCCTTTTAGCCTTACTTACAATAAACTTGTTAACGACAATATAACTGTCATGTGCAGCTTTTTTTATTCTGTACGCAAGACCGCTTTCCTGTACTGCGGTATATGCAGTTTCGCTGTAATAATTGCGGTAAATATGTTCGTTATTCATCCGTCCACCTCTAATAGTGAAGTTATTAATTCTGCCGCGCTCTCCGAAGCATTACCGACAGAGGTGAAAAATCTCTCTTTGAATTCAGCAACACGGGAAACGTCTGTATCAACATTATTAATGCTCTGAAGCAGCTCGTCCTGTGTTCTAACAATTTCTCCGGGAACAAAGCCGGAATAATTATAGTAGAAATCTCTCTCGGAAATATACTCCTCTAAATCGAAAGCATAAAAGAGCATTTTTATATTCAGCAGCGAAGCTTCAAATACCGCGCTGGAATAATCTGTAATAAGTAAATCCGTAATAAACAGAAGGTCATTAAGCTCGTCTGAGTCTGATAAATCAATAACTCTGTCTTTCAAAGTTCCGTCAATCACATAGCGCTCCTTACAGAAAGGATGAAGCTTAATAATCAACGCTGTATCTTCACCCGCCTCTTTCATCAGAGCGTTTATATCGAGTCTGTCCGTAGGATAATACGCAGACTGTTGTCCGTCGCCTCTGAAAGTCGGAGCGAAAAGCGCTACCCTTTTACCGTTGAGTGAAGGATATTTTTCGTACAGCCTTCTACGCGTCCACTGTTTATATTCCTCGCTGAAAAAAACGTCGGTTCTTGCTACGCCAAGCGGTACAACGCAGGAATCGCTGATACCGAAGCCCTCGGCGTAATGACGCGCTACCTCCGGAGAGCTGACAACGGCGTAATCGTACATTCTGTGATTAACGTCGTACTGAGACGGTCCGCCGGGCTTTCCGATTCGGGAATAGCCAAAAGTCTTAAAAGCGCCGCACGCGTGCCATAGCTGAATAATTTTAGTTCCCTCGGGCTTATCGAAATAATTAAAAAGTCTGAAGTAGTCGTCCACTACGATAACTCTTGATTCAGCGTAGAGCTTCATAAATTCAAAAGCGTTAAAAAGAATCTGTTTACCGCTCAACTGTTTAAAGAAAAGCGTTTTAATATCAACGCCGATAACCTTTTTAAGCTCGTTATATACACGAAGCATATTCCCGTCGAGCTCGCTTCTTCTTCCGCTGACAAAGGCGACCCGGTCGGGTTTTACACGGTGGAAGCATTTGTAAATTTTAAAAAAGAAATTCAGTATTCCGAAAACGATACTAACCGCGGTATCTCGCTTTAAAAGGTCTTTAAAGTTTCTTTTCGGCTTTTTATTCATCAGCTTTGAGCTGATTACCGTTTTACCTCTGTTTTCAAAAACAGAACCGTTCAGCGAAGAATTAACCGTAACGCTTTCAAATACGTTAATTATTTCGCCGTTCTCGTCGACAACGCTTAATACCGTATCCCCCGGTTTAAATTTATAGAAAACCGAAGACAGCACGTAGCTTCCTGTATAACGAAGCAAACCGTCGTTTTCATTTTTAAAGGTAAGGGGTATTCGTCTTGTTTTATCTCCGCAGGAAAACAAAACTCCTATACGCGGAGCGCTTGAATCGGGATTTCTGTAATTAATAAATACGTCGGTGAAAAGCATGCCGTCCTTTAATTTCAGACGCAAGGAAAATGATTTACCGCCCACGCTTTCACCGCCCTTTTAATACTTAGAATATTATATCATAATGCGTATATTAATTCAAGAATATATTATTTATATTGAATTAAAGACGATATATGTATATAATTATAGTGATTGGAGTTGATTATATGTTAAAAAAGTACAGACCTTATATTATTGTTTATTTTATATTGTTTGCAATATCTCTTACCGTCGCAAGCTTTGTTGACCTTAAGCTTGATATCGCGTTAAACAATCCTGACAGTCCGTTTTCAAAATGGTTTGAAGCAACGGGAGAAATGCCCTGCCGTTTAATAGGTACAGTTGCAGGCGTGCTGATATATAAGCTATGCGATAAAAAGGCGTTTAAATTATTCGGCATATTTGTAAATTTTGCTTCGTCTGCGTATCTCGGATATCATATAGCGAGCTACTTTTTCAAAGAAGAAAATTATATTGTTTTCGGCTTGGTTTACGGTATAGGTATCGGCGTTACCGCACAGTATTTAATCCGTTACATAAGTATTCCGGAAAAGCTTAAAAAACCTCTGATTATTCTTTCCTTTACGGGTATAGCCGTTATGCTCGTACAGCTCGGCGCTATCGAGATAACTAAATCACTCTGGGGACGAATTCGTTACAGAGATTTAATTAAAATGCCGAGCTTTGAAGCGTTCACCCCCTGGTATAAGCCAAACGGAATTAACGGAAACCGTTCATTCCCTTCCGGTCATACCGCAGGCGCGGCTATGAGTTATCTTATGATGACTCTTCCCTACGCTTCCGAAAAATGGGAGAAGAGAAAAGCTATGTGCTTTGCCGTTCCATTGGTTTATACCTCCATTGTAGCCTATACAAGACTTGTAATGGGCGCGCATTTTCTTAGCGATGTAAGCGTTGGCGGCACTATCGGCTTTGTCACCGTAATAATTGCTATGGCTGTTCTTGATAAAAAGTTTTTTAATAAAAAATAAAAGCCGACCTTTCGGTCAGCTGTGGCGGAGAGCAAGGGATTCGAACCCTCGAGTAGGCTTTGACCCACTACACGATTTCCAATCGTGCTCCTTCGGCCAGCTCGGACAACTCTCCACAGATCAAATGAATGCGTCGTGTTCAAACGACTCAGTTATTATACACAATCGGATTGAAAAAATCAAGCCCTTTCGGTATTTTTTTTCCGAAAGGGCCGGACTTTT
>JAILGO010000133.1 GCA_024696725.1 Eubacterium sp.
CGGGGATAAAGTCCTTTATGGCGGCGTTGAGCTGAATTGTCATAAGAATAAAGCCTAACGCGGCAGGAAGTATACCGATAAGAACCATAGTTATATTAGTCGAGGTCGAAAGGATGAACAATCCGACCGGCATAAGCACAGCGCACGGAAGAAGACAATAAGCCTTGTTTTTAGCTCCGAGCTTCATAAGAATTACTACGCCCGCAACAAGCACCGCAACTACGATAACTCCCGTAATAATAACGCCCTTCGTTAAGAATTTGCTTCCACCGTTTTCGGGGATAACGACATACTGAAGATAAACGAGAAGATACGGGAAGAAAACCTGATAAGCAACGGTAGCGAAGCCGATAGCGAAAAGAGTAAGATAGAGTCTGATGTTCTCTTTAATCGCGGAGGGTCTGAAGCCGTAGAATAAATCAGCCCAATAGCTTGAATTATCGTTTTCCCTGGGAAGTCGGTTCTCCGGCTCCTTAATTAAGAACAGACCCGCAACGCCGCACAGGGTTACGAAAACGCCTAAGCCGATAAAGAAATTCTGATAGCTGACCTTACCTGCCTGAGCAAAGCTTCCGACGCCCATAACTGCGCCCGCCGAGGCGAAAACGACGACCTGAAGCACGGTTTCGAGAATAGGTCTTACCTTAGGAGTCGTTATATCCGTTACCCACGCGTTAAACGCGGCGTCGTTACTCGTTGAGCCCATAAAGGTCATTATGATATCCATTATAATTACAACCCATACGGTAGTAGTAAGAATACGCGCCTCGTCGGAAAGATTGAACAAAGCGGAAATGTTTTCTTTAGTAATAAAGCCGAACATACCCGTAACTATACCCCACAGGATATAACCGACGGATATAAACAGCCTTCTGTTTTTAAGCTTATCGCTGAGCGTACCCATTATAAAAGTAGTCAGCACGGCGGCAACTGCCGAAAGAGCGACCATTCTGCTTATAGCGGTAGTCGGCGCCATTGTTCCTGCCTGAGCCGCGGACGAGGTGTTAGCGTATACGGAGTTATAAAGGAAGGTGTTGAAGTACATATTTTCAACGTTCCACGCAACGCCGCCCATAAAGCTGAAAAGACAGATTGTAAACCAGTTTCGCTTAGAAAGCTTTTCTTTTGACATAATATCACTCCTCATTTTTAATTATATCATTATTAAAATAATAATTCAATGAGGATTTATATATCTTACAGAATAAGTGTTTTCGTACTCTGATTACTACGCGTTGCGAAGCGTTTCAAGGCTTTATTGAATTTATTTATACATAATGATATACTGATATTAATAAAACTGCAGAGGAGAAGCCGAAATGACAGAAAGACAGAACGAATTTCTAAAAATGGTCGTATATCAGATATATCCCCGAAGCTTTAAGGACTCAGACTCTGACGGCGTCGGCGATATAAACGGTATAACCGAAAAGCTTGAATATATTAAAAGCCTCGGCGCAAATGCGATATGGCTTTCACCCTGTTATAAAAGTCCTAACGAGGATAACGGATATGACATATCAGACTACCGCGATATAATGGACGAATTCGGCACGCTCGACGACTGGAAAAGAATGACTGAGGAAATACACAGACGCGGTATGAAGCTTATAATGGACCTTGTCGCAAATCACACCTCCTCCGAGCATAAATGGTTTAAGGAAGCAAGAAAGTCAAAGGACAATCCGTACCGTGATTACTATTACTGGGCGGATGAGCCGTTAAACGACTGACAGGCGTGCTTCGGCGGCTCGGCGTGGCAATATGACGAAGCTACCGACCAGTATTATCTTCACTCATACGCTGTCGGTCAGCCCGACCTCAACTGGGAGAACCCGAAGGTAAGACAGGAAATGATTGACGTTGTAGACTACTGGGTAAAGCTCGGCGTTGACGGTTTCCGATGCGACGTACTTGACCAGATTTCCAAGGATTTTGTTAAAAATAAAAACGGAAACGGTCCGCGGCTCCACGAATATATAAAAATGCTTTTCGGAAGGGACGAGGTTTCTCATATCTTTACCGTCGGAGAATGCTGGGGCGCCGGAGAAGACAATATAAAAGAGCTTATAGGCGCAGACAGAAAAGAGCTTTCAACCGTTTTTCAGTTCGACCATATTACGCTCGGCAGAGGTAACGGAGGAAGATTTGACCCTGCTCCGTTCTTTCTTGACAAAATGCGCGATAAACTTATTAAATGGCAGTTGTTTATGCAGAAAAACGACCTTCCCGCTACTCTCTTTCTTGAAAATCACGACCAGCCGAGATGCGTTTCAAGATTCGGAAACGACGCCGAAAAAAGATATGAGTCAGCGACTATGCTCGCTGCTATGATATATCTTCAAAAAGGCATTCCTTTTATATATCAGGAACAGGAAATCGGCACGGCAAACCCTTATTCCGAAAGCATTGAGGATTATTACGATATCGAAACGGTAAATTTCTATAAGCGAAATAAGGGAAAGCTTAGCGATGAGGAGCTTTTTGCTAAAATCAATTTCGGTACCCGCGACGCTGCAAGAAGACCTGTGTCTTGGGACGAATCTGAAAATTCAGGTTTCGGCGGAAAACCGTGGCTTCCCGTATATAACAGATATAAAGAAATCAACGTAAAGGCGGATATACGGTCTGAAAAGTCCGTATTCAGCTTCTATCAGGAGCTTTTCATGCTAAGGACTGAAAACGAGGCTTTCATTACCGGTAAGTACGAAAATATTACCGAAAACAGAAAAGGTGTATATATTTACAAGCGATACACAAACGACGAGTGCTTTATCATAGTCTGCAATTTTGAAAACGAAAGCGAAATCAGTCTCGACATCGACTGCGAAGCGGTACTGACTAACTGCAACCGAAATATAATCGGCGGACACTACAAGCCGTATGAATGCGCAGTATTTAAGTTAAATAAATAACTGATTCTACAGGCACGGTTTCACATAAGTATTATCTTATTTTAGTAATAAGACGTTTTGTTTCAAGTCCAAGTCACGAGCACCAAAAGAAAAATACCAATTACCCAAATGGGTATATGCCTATTTTGGTGCGAGAGACGGGACTTGAAGGCATACATTGCTGTACTTTCGGGACGAACAACGCTTTCGGGACCCAGGCGTGACCGCCTCGCGCAAGGTTAATGGTTATTGGTAATTCTCTCCAGTGACCAGTTTGGGACCGAATTGCAGGAAGAATTATTGGACTTTAAAATGATGATAATTTAAAAACAAGCAGTGAAATGATATACTTAACATGAATAACTGAAAAGTACATTTTTTAACCAATATTAGTACAGGAGATATTATGAGCAAAGAATACGATTACTCTAAATTAGGTAATGTTTTTCGAGTTGGATACGGTACTACA
>JAILGO010000160.1 GCA_024696725.1 Eubacterium sp.
TTATAAACTATCGAACGGGGCGCCCCGTTATGTCCTGTTGCGGTGCCCAAAATTTGTTACGGCTTGGAGCGCCGACAAATTTTGACCGCTGCCACTCCTTATAGCTCGCTTCATCTGCCGCAGGCAGCGCTCGCAAACGTCACCACTTCGATACGTCTCCGTATTAAATTGCCTGCTTATTGTATCAAAATAAAATGTATTTGTCAATTATATATTTTTATGTTATTATATATCAAAGGCGGCGTGACTTTCCGTCATTAAACAAATATAGGAGAAAATATGATAGCAATAGTTGATTACGGCGCGGGTAATCTTCAGAGCGTAAAAAAGGCGCTTGACTATATCGGCGCGAAAAGTGAGATAACCTACGATAAAAAGAAGATAGAAAAAGCCTCCCGCGTTATCCTTCCGGGCGTCGGTTCCTTCGGCGACGCTATGGATATGCTCAGAAGCAGGGGGCTTGAGAAAACCGTTATAGCTTCCGCCTCGGGTGAAAAGCCTTTTCTCGGAATATGCCTCGGGCTTCAGCTGCTTTTTAAAGCAAGCGATGAGAGTCCGAACGCCGAAGGACTCGGTATTTTCAGCGGCGAGATTAAAAGAATCCCGTCTGTAGACGGACTCAAGGTTCCGCACATGGGCTGGAACTCCGTTTCGCTTATTCAGAAGGACGGAATTTTTAAAGGCATTCCCGACGAAAGCTATTTCTACTTCGTCCACTCCTATTATTTAAGCGGCGCGGATACTGCCGCAGCCGTTACCTCTTACGGTACTGAAATTCAGTGCGCGGTACAAAAAGGACTCGTCGCCGCTACACAGTTCCATCCCGAAAAAAGCAGCGAGGCAGGACTTACGCTCCTGCGTAATTTTGCGGAGGTGTAGACTATGTATGCTAAAAGAATTATTCCTTGCCTTGACGTAAAAAACGGAAGAGTCGTAAAGGGCGTATCGTTTGTAAATCTCCGCGACGCGGGCGACCCCGTTGAATGCGCCGCGGCTTATGATAAACAGGGCGCCGACGAGCTCGTGCTGCTTGATATTATGGCGAGCCACGAGGGAAGAGCGACTATGGTCGATATCGTTGAACGCGTTGCAGCGCAGGTATTTATTCCGTTTACCGTCGGCGGCGGTATAAGAACGGTTGAGGATTTTAAAGAGCTTCTCCGCGCGGGAGCGGATAAAATCTCCGTTAACTCAGCGGCGGTAAGAAATCCCGACCTTATAAACGAAGCTGCTTATAAATTCGGCTCTCAGTGCGTCGTCTGCGCTATTGACGCTAAACGCCGCGAGGGCGGCTGGGAGGTCTATTTAAACGGTGGGCGCGTTCCTACGGGAATAGACGCAGTTAAATGGGCTGAGGAAGCCGTAGAACGCGGAGCGGGCGAAATTCTCCTTACCTCGATGGATTGCGACGGTCAGAAAACGGGCTATGACGTGCCGCTTACAAGAGCCGTCAGCGAGGCTGTCGGCGTGCCGGTAATCGCTTCGGGCGGCGCGGGAAAGGCGGAGCATTTCCTCGACGTGCTGACCGACGGAAAAGCCGACGCGGTTCTCGCCGCAAGTCTTTTCCACTTCAACGAGCTTCCCGTTCCGGAGCTCAAAAAATATCTTTATGAAAATAGTATTCCCGTAAGATTATAATTAAAATAGGGGAGGGTCTCTGACCCTCCCGCTTTTTTATTTACAAATTGCTGAATTTGTGATAAAATGTATTCGGCAAATATCCACTTTATTTAAAAGGAGAGATTTTTGTGAAAAAAGCTATTTCGGTTTTACTTTCGTTTACCCTGCTTACTACTCTTATCGCTTCATCGTTTACTGCGTATTCTCTCGGCAATAAACCGCCTTATCCGCTTCCTTCGTCGGGCGAATGCGGAGACAACGCTTCGTATACCTTTGACAGCGGAAGCGGGCTGTTAACAATAAGCGGAAGCGGTGAAATTACCGATTCTGCCTGGTATCAGGGACATGAAACCTCGTTTTACGTATCTCCGTTCTTCGGTAATGCAGATATTAAGAAGGTCGTTATAAATAATGGAATTACTTATCTCGGCGACTGTACTTTT
>JAILGO010000172.1 GCA_024696725.1 Eubacterium sp.
CGCGTATGGGATGTACGCTTATAAATGAAACGAACGGCGTAATCAATCTTTACGGAAACTTCAACTGCGGTTGCATAAATTTCGGCAGCGGCGACGATTTCTGGTTTGAAAACAAGGGAACCGTTAACGGCAACGGTAAGATTATCCTTTATCCAGCTGTGCAACCTGAAAATATGGACGCCCTTATCGAAAAAATGATGACTGAACTCGGTCAGACTTCGCGTTTTGAAAACTGGGACGACGTTAATATTCTAAAAAAGGTCGATGCTTCAAGTTACGACGAATTCGCCGCGGCGATATCCGCCGACCGCACCGTAGCGGGCGAGCACGTCGACGGAAATATGGATACGATAATTGAGCTCGCGGCGGATATTACAGTACCCGCGGGCGCTGATATCGGCGGTATGGTGCTCGTTAAGGTTCCCGACGGAATTAAGCTTACCGTCAGCGGCGGCGCAGCTCTTAACTGCGGTATGGAAAACGACGGAGCCGTCGAGGTACTTTCGGGCGGAAAGCTCGCTACTACTATGGGCGGCGCAATAATCAACCGCAGCACTATGATTATCAACGAAGGCGCTGAGCTTAAAAGCCAGATGGGCGGCGAGGTTATTAACGAAAACGGCGCCGCGTTAACTCTTGACGGAACATTCAACTGCGGCTGTTTCGGTATGGGCGGAAACGACTACGCATGGTTTGAAAACAACGGAACGGTAAGCGGAAGCGGAGGAATAGTTCTTTATCAGGCGGATGCAGAAGCTGCACCGGTAGGCGATATGACGGCGCTTGCCGAATCCGTAAATCAGAAGATACAGGGCGGCGGTACAGTTCCTTCAACCGCTACGCACACACAACACGCTTACGTTTCGGGCTACTGTACCGTTTGCGGAGCCGCAGAGCCCGTAAAGCCCGCTCCTGCAGAGCCTGTAAAGCCTGACGTAAAAAAAGCGAATACCCTTTATGCAAAGGGTAAAACGGTTAAGCTTAAAAAATCAACGGTTAAGAAAAAGAGCGTTGTTATTAAACGCACTAAGGCGATTACCGTTAAAAACGCAAAAGGCGCTCTGAGCTTCAAAAAGTCGAAGGGAAATAAAAAAATTACCGTTGCAAAGAATGGAAAAATTACGGTTAAAAAGGGTCTGAAGAAAGGCACTTACAAAATTAAAATCAGGGTTACCGCAGCCGGTAATTCCGGATACAGGTCAGGCGTTAAAACCGTAACGGTTAAGATTATCGTAAAATAAAGCTCGTATACTGCGGGAGGGTAAAGCCCTCCCGTATATTTTTATATTGCAAAAATAAATAATATATGTTAAATTCTATTTATGGATAAAAAGGATATAGCGAAAAGATATCTTATTTCGGCAGCGCTTTTGTATTTTATCGGCGCGGCTGTTATAGGAATAATGCTTTGGGCACTCAACAGACTCTCGGGACGTTTCGACCCCGGAGCCGGTGAATTAATACTGATATCTCTGCTCTGTCCGCTGTTGCCGCTCGGCTCTTTTACGGGCTTTGTGGCTTTCGGAACGAGAGTAAAGGGAATAAAAACAAAAACCGCCTGGCTGTTAATTGTTTTTTATCCCGTGCTCCTTGTATTTATTACCGTTTCGGGAATCGTTTTAATTATTCCCTGTACGGTGAAATCAGTTATAAGTTTAATCAGAGGTTAATTATGGCAGCATTTGTTGATATAGCAAAAATAAAAATTAAAGCAGGCGACGGCGGCGACGGCGCCGTTGCCTTCCATAGAGAAAAATACGTTGCCGCGGGCGGACCCGACGGCGGCGACGGAGGTAAGGGCGGCGATATAGTTTTCGTCGTCGATGATAATCTTGCTACTCTTGCCGATTTCCGATATAAGCGCAAGTACAGCGCGCCTAACGGTGAAAACGGAAGAGGCGGAAGATGTAACGGAAAAAAGGGCCGGGACCTTGAAATCCGTGTTCCCCGCGGTACTCTTATTAAAGAGGCGGAAAGCGGAGCGGTAATGGCTGATATGAGTAAAACCGAGCGCTTTGTTGCCGCAAAGGGCGGAAAAGGCGGCTGGGGTAACTCCCATTTCGCAACTCCTACCCGCCAGGTGCCGCGTTTTGCAAAGCCCGGTACTCCCGGCGAGGAGTGGGAGGTAAGCCTTGAGCTTAAGCTTCTTGCCGACGTCGGCTTAATCGGCTATCCGTCGGTGGGTAAATCAAGCCTTATTTCCGTAGTGTCCCAGGCTAAGCCTAAAATCGCGGATTATCACTTCACGACGCTTGTACCTAATCTCGGCGTCGTTTCGATGGGCGAGGGTAACAGCTTCGTTATAGCCGATATCCCCGGTCTTATCGAGGGCGCGAGCGAGGGAGTAGGACTCGGTCATCAGTTTTTGCGCCACGTCGAAAGATGTCGGCTTTTAATCCATATCGTCGATGTCAGCGGAAGCGAGGGAAGGGACCCGAAGGACGATTTCGATAAGCTTAACGAGGAGCTCGTTCGCTTTAATCCCGACCTTGCCGAGCGTCCTATGATTGTCGCAGGCAATAAAATAGACTGTGCCGAGCCTGAACAGATTGAGGATTTTAAAAAATGGGTTGAGGCTAAGGGCTATGAGTATTATTCAATCTGCGCGCCTATACTCGAGGGTACGCGGGAGCTTATGAGCGTCGTGTGGAATAAGCTTCGCGAGCTTCCTCCGATAAAGGAATACGAGGCTGAGGAAATCCCCGTCGAGTCAATCATTAAGTCATCATCGGGCTTTAAGATTACCGAGGTCGACGAGGGCTATTTCCTTGTCGAAGCCGACTGGTTCCCGAAGGTGCTTAAGGGAATAGATACCGAGGATTACGAGGCGCTTCAGTATATGCAGCGCGTTCTCGAAAAGAGCGGTATTTTCAAAGCGTTAGAAGAAAGGGGAATTCAGGAGGGCGATATAGTCTCGCTCTACGACATTGAATTCGAGTACATTCCGTAATGAGATTTATAGATAAACCCGTTGAGCCCGAGCATTTAAGCCCGCTTAACCTCGCTTTTATCGGCGACTGCGTTTACGATATGCTCGTGCGCGAGGCGCTCGTTACGGCGGCTAACCGTCCCGTAAACGACCTGCACCGCGAGTGCGTAAAATACGTCTCCGCGAAGGCGCAGACCGTAGCCTATTCAAAAATCGAGCCGCTTCTAACCGAAGAGGAGAAAAGCGTGTTCAGACGCGGAAGAAACGCTAAAACGGGACATACGCCGAAGTCTGCCTCACAGGGAGAATACCACACGGCGACCGGAGTGGAGGCTCTTTTCGGATGGTTGTATCTTACCGAAAACGCCGACAGAATAAAAGAATTGTTTAACGCGATTTGGGAAGAATAGTATGCAGGATTATGAATATCTGATACATCTGATATACTGCGCAGTTAACGAAACCGTACCCGACGAAAAGCCGGAAGAGGTTTCGTTTAAAAAGGTGTTTCTTCTCGGCAAAGCCCACGAGGTAGCGAATATCGCTTTTTTAAGCGTTGAACGGCTTAAGCAAAAGCCTGAGCCTGCGCTTTACAATGAATGGAAAATCTATTATTACTTTTCGGTCGAGCGCGATTCAAGACAGACGGAGGAGCGCGAAGCCGTTGTCAGCGCTATGCACGATAACGGGATAAGAACGCTCGAGGCGCAGGGTACGGTAACGAAAACGCTCTATCCCTCTCCCGAGCTTCGTATGATGTCGGATATTGATTTTATTATTGATTTCGATAAGCTCGGGGAAGCGATGGAAATAATGCGCTCCCTCGGCTATGAGGTAAGCCAGAAGCAGCCGGTCGAATTCGACGCGGTTAAGGACGGAAGACTCGTTGAATTCCATACCGTGTTTTTTACCGACAGTATGTATAACCGTAAGGAAAGGTATTCGTCCGCGCTGAACGAGCCGTTTTCTCACGCGGAGCCGAGCGACGGCGACGCGCTGAGCTATTATCTTAACGATACTTATTTTTATCTCTTTTCCGTTTTGCATATCATTAAGCATTTTGAAACGGCGGGCTGCGGAATAAGACGCGTCCTCGATTTATACTATCTGAAAAAAGCGTTTTGTGATAAATACGATAAAGCGGTTTTCGATTCGGTTATTGATTCGGGCGGCTTTAGCGACAGCTGTGAAAAGCTTTTCGCCGTTGAAGAAATGTGGTTTGAGGGAGCGGAGCCCGAAATTGATTTGAGCGAAGCGGTAAGCGATATCGTTCGGAGCGGAAACCACGGAACGAGCGGGATTTTTACCCGTAATAATGTCCGCAAGGATGAACGCGAGGGAATTCGCTTCCCGAGACTTAAGCGAATTTTCGGCTTCATTTTTCCCGACAGGGAATATATCCTTATTAATTACCACGAGTTTGAGGAAAGGGGATATTCAACCTTTAAATGCAGGATGCTGAGAATCCTTGACAAGCTAAGAAAAATGAATTTTTCCCACGCAGTAGCTCACATTAAAGAGATATTAAAATCGCGATAGGGAGATATTATGGAAGGACCGAGAAATTCAAAATATATAAAGAATAAGAGGCCCCGCCCGAAGAAGCCGATTAGGCGTAAGCCCGTCGGCGCAAAAAATATGAATAAAACTGCGAAGCCGTATTTAAACGGAAGAGAGCGCTACGAGCGTTATCTTGAACGCGATAAGGTGCGCGAGGAAATGCTTGTCGCCGATGAGGCGGAAAGCTCCGCCGAAATCAGCGAGGCTGAAAAAGCCGTTTTCTCCGGAAATCCCGCGCGCCCGAAAAGACTGTCGCCCTCGGGAGCGGCGGAGCCTGAGGAGCTTTACGATAAGCAGATAGCGATAAGAATGATTATTTGCTGCGCTGTTTTAACCCTCTCGGCTATTGTTCTTCAGTTTCTTTCCTTCCGTGTGCCGTTTACTCCGCTTATGTTAAAACTTGATTTATCCGCTCTGCCCGAGCTTCTTGCGGGCGTTGCCTATGGACCGATTGCGGGTATCGTTGCGGTAGTAATAAAGAATCTTATTTATATTGCCTTCAGTCACGGTACGGCGAACGCTACCGCCGTGTCTAATACAATACTTGACTCGCTGTTTATAGTTATCGCAAGTCTTGTTTATTCGCACGGAATGTTCTCTCCGAAAGCGATTGAAAAGATGTTTGAAAAAACAGGAATTCGATAAGGATAAAAGAGCGGTTCAGATAATAAAGAGCGGCTTAATCGGCGGAACGGTTACTACCGCGCTGTCTTATATAACGCTTAATTACATCGTTTATCCTATGGTGTTTAACTCCTACGCTCAGCGCGGCTACAACGCGGAGTATTATATAAGGC
>JAILGO010000021.1 GCA_024696725.1 Eubacterium sp.
TGCAACGTTACCGAAGCCTGAAACGGCAACGGTCTTACCCTTGATGTCATCGTTTTCGTGCTTAAGCACCTCGCAGGTATAATAAACTGCGCCGAAGCCCGTAGCCTCAGGTCTGATAAGCGAGCCGCCGTAGCTTCTTCCCTTACCCGTAAGCACGCCGTTTTCATAAGCGTCCTTAATTCTCTTATACTGTCCGAAGAGGTAACCGATTTCTCTTCCGCCTACGCCGATATCGCCTGCGGGAACGTCAACGTCGGGACCGATATGACGCTGAAGCTCGGTCATAAACGCCTGACAGAAGCGCATGATTTCGCCCTTGCTCTTTCCTCTCGGGTCAAAGTCGGAGCCGCCCTTGCCGCCGCCCATCGGGAGACCTGTAAGAGAGTTCTTAAAGGTCTGCTCAAAGCCGAGGAAGAACATAATCGAAGAGTTAACGGTGGGATGGAAACGAAGTCCTCCCTTGTAAGGACCGATAGCAGAGTTAAACTGAACACGGAAACCTCTGTTAACCTGAGTTTTACCCTCGTCGTCAACCCACGCAACGCGGAAGGTAATGAATCTTTCAGGCTCAATCATTCTTCCGAGAATATCTTCCTCGATATACTCGGGATGCTCGGCAACAACCTTTTCAAGAGAGCCTAAAACCTCTTTAACGGTCTGAATAAATTCAGGCTTTTCGGGGTTTCTTTTTTCTGCAGTTTCAATGACTTTAGCAATGTACTCGTTCATAATACAATTACTCCTTTAAATTTTTTAACATAAAGATTTTAATACCATACTATTTTTTTGTCAAGTCATTTCAAACAAATAATAGTCATTTAAATAAAATTGTTCTTTTTTTCATTAAGTTGACGAAAACGCCGATTCGTGATAAAATATAAGCAGAAAACAGACGGAGGTAAATATGAAAAAAGCTTTCTCTTTATTGATGTCGCTTCTGCTTATCAGCACGCTTTCCGTTATCAGCGTAAACGCAAGCGACGCCACGCCGACGGGTATCCACTATTACGGCGACCCCATAACTATCCCCGAGGGAGATTTCGCGTCCTATGAACGCGATAATAACGGGGATTACTACATCCACTACGACCTTAATAACCCCGACTTTTTCGGTTATTCGTATATGCGCCTTGAGGTTGAATACACGTCGCAAACGAGGTATTTTATTTACGACGGCGGATGGAAGGACGAGGAAAACGGAGAGCCCGTACCCGATATAATAATAACCGACAATCAGGCGGAAAAGCACTGGAGCAAGGCGCTCGGCGGAAGCATACCGCTGAGCTACGCGGGAATCAGCACGGAGCTTCCCGTAAACATAACGGATAACGGTCTTTCCGAGCCCGAGCTTACGGGATATAACTCCGTCACGCTCGACGGACGTAACACGGTTATAAACAGGGTAAGCGTTTCCGACGGAAGAATCTATCAGGAATTCGACGCCGAATACGCGTTTAATCAGCTTATAGGTCCCGGCACAGTCTTCAGTATTTTAAGAAGCGGCGTTAAGTACAGCGGAAGCTATAACGCCGGGGAAAAAGAGTTCGTTTTATCGGGCATTAAGGGGGACAAGATTAGCGTTAAGCCTCAGTTTATTATAAGGCAAAGCGCCTCAGAGCCCGTCAAAAACGGAAAAATCAACGCGGTTTTATACGTTACGGGAACTACCCTCGATATACCCTTAACGGTTATAAATTCGGAAAACGACGTTACCGCTTCGGAGCCTGAAATTATCGGCGGCGCTACAAAAATCGCCGAGGAGGTCCAGGTCGACCCGGTAAAGCTGAAAAAGCTCACGCCGGGAAGAAAAAGGTTCACGGTAAAATGGCAGAGGGATATAACCGTAAGCGGATATGAAATTCAGTATTCATTAAAAAAAGGCTTCCCGAAGAAATCGAGAAGAACAGTTACGGTAAAGGGAGGTAAAAGCAACCGCTTAATCGTAAAAAAATTAAAAACAAACAAAAAATACTTTGTACGGATACGCGCGTTCGAAACCGTAAACGGCGTAAAGCACTTCAGTAAGTGGTCCGCTGCAAAGAGCGTCAAAACCAAATAGGAGGGACTGTTATGAAGAAATTATTATCATTAGCGCTCTCTCTTATAATGCTTATCTCGGCAGCCGTTCCTCTCGGAATAACTGTCAAAGCTGAGGAAGCGCAAAGCCTCGCGGCAGAGATAAACTATGATTTTGCCGTTGAGGTATTAGAAAGAATTAACGACATAAGAAAAGCAAACGGCTGTTCAAAGCTTGTTATGACGAAGCCGCTGTGCATCGGCGCAGAAACGAGAGCAGGCGAAATTGTATTCGAGCAGTCGCACACAAGACCGAACGGCGAGCCGTTTTATACCGCTTACGAATGGCACGTCGTTACGGGAGAAAACCTTGCGATAGGACAGAGCACGCCCGAACAGGTTGTCTCCGCGTGGATGGCGTCGCCGGGACACAAGGCGAATATTCTTTACGGCGACTATAAAACAATCGGCATAGCCTGTCTTATCTACGAGGGCTGTTATTACTGGGTACAGGATTTTAACGGCGTTAAGGGAGAATCCTATAAGCCGACCGGAACAAAAGCCGTTACTCTTAACCCGAACGGCGAGCCGTCCGAAACGAACGGCGACGCGGTTAAGCCCACGTCAATTAAAAAGCTCAAAAAGGGAAAGAAATATCTTAAGATATTCTGGGAAAAGGTAGATACGGCGGACGGATATGAAATTCAGTACAGCCTTTCAAAGAAATTCCCTAAGGGTAAAAAAACACAGAAAAAGAAAATCAAGAAGGCTAACGTTGTTGCATTTACCGCAAAAAAGCTTAAATCAAAAAAGACCTACTACGTAAGAGTAAGAACCTATAAAAAGGTAGACGGAAAACTTAAATACTCCAAGTGGAGCAAGGTAAAAAAATCAAAGGTAAAATAAAAAACGGGGACCGATTATTCGGTCCCTATATTTTTATCTCCCAGTAATATTTACGCTTTGAAACGGGAAAGTCGGTCATAACGCCGTGCTCGGGGTCGTAGAAAACTCCGTCGGCGTAAAGCGACCAGTGCCAGCAACGCGGAGTTTCAAGACTCAGCACGCAGACGCGCGGAAGCCCGCTCTTTTCTTTAACTTCAATTCGCCCGTCGGACATTGTCACCCCGTGCGCCGAAAGAAAGCTTTTCATTTCCTTAAGCGTAGTTTCGCGCTCGTTATTAAGTTCCTCGGAGACCTCTTTTACGGGAATTCCCGTAAGCATTGAGAGCACCGCCTGGCCGCACTGAAGGTCGGTAGGCTCGTGAACGTATATTATTTTTCGCGGCATAGCTTCCCCTTCCTTTACGGTTTTATTTTAGCACAAAGAGCGGGAGCTTGTAAATACAAAAAAGACCGAAAGAAGCTCTTTCGGTCTTTGTTCTTTATGCGGCGAAGGTAAAGTCACCGTCGGCGAAATCAACCTTACAGGTATCGCCCGACTTCAGCTTTTCCTCAAGAATCAGCTCGGAAAGCTTATCCTCGATTTTTGCCTGAATTTCCCTTCTGAGAGGTCTCGCGCCGTAGGTTTTATCAAACCCTGCTTTTGCGAGCTCCTCTACCGCGCCGTCGGTAAATTCGATATTGATATCCATTTCACCGAGACGCTTCGAAAGAGTTTTAAGCATACGGCGGGCGATTTCCTTAATATCGTCAAGATTGAGCTGGCTGAATACGATTACCTCGTCGAGCCTGTTAAGGAATTCGGGCTTGAAGGTACGCTTAAGGTCGCCCATTACAAGCTCCTCAATGTTCTTATTTCCGTCGCTTTCGCCGCCGAAGCCGAGAGACTGCTTCTGCTCGGTAATCTTTGACGCGCCGACATTTGAGGTCATAATGATTATTGAATTTTTAAACGAGACCTTTCTTCCCTGAGAATCGGTAAGAACGCCGTCCTCAAGAATCTGAAGAAGGATATTGAACACATCGGGATGAGCCTTTTCAATCTCGTCGAAAAGTACGACGGAATAGGGCTTCCTTCTGATTTTTTCGGTAAGCTGACCACCCTCGTCAAAGCCGACGTAGCCCGGAGGCGAGCCGATAAGCTTAGACACGGTATGCTTCTCCATATATTCGCTCATATCGAGCTTTACGATGGCGTTTTCGTCGCCGAACATTGCCTCCGCAAGAGTTTTACAGAGCTCGGTTTTACCTACGCCCGTAGGACCGAGGAAGATAAACGAGCCTATCGGTCTGTTCGGATTTTTAAGTCCTACCCTGCCGCGGCGTATAGCCCTGGCTACCGAGGTAACGGCTTTATCCTGACCGACAATTCTCTCGTGAAGTATCTCCTCCATATTGAGCAGTCTTTCGCTTTCCTCTTTAGACAGCTCGGACACGGGAATTCCCGTCCAGGATGAAACGACGGAGGCGATTTCATCGGTCGTTACCGACTTGACCTCGTGAGACGAGGAGTTACGCCACTTGTCCTTCTCGCCGCTGAGTAAATCCTGAAGCGATTTTTCCTTATCGCGGAGCTTCGCGGCGTTTTCGTAATCCTGAGAGGTAATCGCGCTCTGTTTTTCAAGCTCAAGGCGCTTGATTTCAAGCTCCATATCCTTAAGGTTCTGAGGGATTGTATAAGCGCGAAGCCTTACGATTGACGCCGCCTCGTCAATAAGGTCAATCGCCTTATCGGGAAGATAACGGTCCGCAATATAGCGCGAGGACATTTTTACCGCGCTTTCAATAGCCTCGTCGGTAATTTTTACCTTATGGTGAGCCTCATATCTGTCGCGGAGTCCCTTAAGTATTTCAACGGTTTCCTCCTCGCTCGGCTCGCCGACGGTTACGGGCTGAAAACGTCTTTCAAGCGCCGCGTCCTTTTCAATATTCTTTCTGTATTCGTCGATAGTCGTTGCGCCGATTACCTGTATTTCGCCCCTTGCGAGCGAGGGCTTAAGGATATTGGCGGCGTCGGCTGCACCCTCTGCGGCGCCCGCGCCGATAATTGTATGCACCTCGTCGATAAAGAGGATAACGTCCTTAGCCTCGCGCACCTCGTCCATAGCCTTTTTAATGCGCTCCTCAAAGTCGCCTCTGTACTTTGTACCCGCAACCATTGAGGTAAGGTCGAGGGCTACGATTTTTTTATCCTTAAGAAGCTCGGGGACCTCGTCCTCGACTATCTTAAGCGCAAGTCCCTCCGCTATAGCGGTTTTGCCGACGCCCGGCTCGCCGATAAGGCAGGGGTTGTTTTTATTTCTTCGGCAGAGAATCTGAATAACACGCTGTATTTCGTTTTCTCTTCCGATTACGGGGTCAATCTTTCCCTGCTTTGCAAGCTCGGTCAGATTTTTACCGAAATCGTCGAGAGTCGGAGTTTTGCTCTTTCCCCTTTTACCCGATTTTCCCGAGCGCTGAGAGTCGCTCTCGCCGCCCGAAATCGCCTGAGCGGTTTCCTGAAGAAGAGCGTCCTCGTAAACGCCGAGCTCGTTAAGGAAGCGCACGGCATAGCTGTCGCTTTCCTTTAAGAGCGAGATAAGCAGATGCTCCGTCGCTACGAAGGAGTGCATCATTCCTCTTGCAATCTGGAACGAAAGCTCAATAATTCTCTTCGAACGCGGGGTAAAATCCTCGGGTGAAAGCCTCGTGGGGTTACCCGTGCCGATTTCCGTTTTAATAAGCTCGTCAATCTTTTCAACGGTAACTCCCTTGCTTTCGAGGGCTACTGCCGCAACGCCTGTTCCCTCTTTAAGCAAACCTATTAAAATATGCTCGCTGCCGACGTAGTTATGACCGTATTCCTCGGCGGCGGTTATTGCGAGGTTAAGCGCCTCGTTAGCCTTTTGTGTAAATGAATTGAATCTGTACATAGCTATCCCTCCTATAATGAGAAAGGATTATTCAAGCCTTTCCCTTACTATCTGGGCGCGCAGCTTAGAGCAAAGCTGGTCGTTAAGCTCGGCGCCCGACGAGGCGATAAGGGCTGCGTTCTGCAAACCGTAGAGCATATCGCCTATCGTTTCATAATCAATATCAAGATATTTTAAGCTTGCACCAAGGCGGGCAAGTGAAAGTGAATCAAGGAATTCCTCAAAATCAAGCTTTCTCGCCGATTTAAGTATGCCCATAGTGCGGTATATTTTATCCTCAAAGTTAATGTTTTCCTTAAGCTCCTCACGCGCCTTACGCTCCTGCTTTACAATCTGGTCGCAAATTGCGCAGATATTGTCGATTGCGCTTTTTTCGCTTATACCGAGCGAAACCTGGTTAGAGAGAACGTAAATATCCCCGGCGCCGTTTTCAAACATCTCGCGAAGCGTAAGCCCGAGCTTACCAACCATAGCCATAAGGCGGTAAACCGTTCCGTTATCGGCAAGCGCGGGAAGATGAAGCGCATAAGACGCCTTAAGTCCCGTGCCGAGATTTACGGGTGAAGAGGTTAAGAAGCCGAGCTTATCCGAGTATGCGATTTTAAGCGTTTTAATAAACACGTCGTCGAGCTCGTCTGCCTTTTTATAAGCCTGAGAGAGAGTCTGACCCGATGAAAATGCGTTTATTATTATATGGTCCTCCTCGCAGAGCATTACGCTTATATCCTCGTTATTCGACAGAAGGAACGACGCGGCTTTATCGCGCGCATGCTTTTCGCTTATAAGACGCTTTTCGGCGTAAGACATAGCCTCCGCCTCGCTGAGAGAAGCGATATTTACTATCTCGAACTCATTTGCGAGCGGCGAGCTTTTAACCGTTGCCCAAAGCTTTTTAGTAACGTTCTTTCTTATTTCCGCGCTCATTTTCGACGGAAACGGAGAGTCGGCAAGATTTCTTGAAAGCCTTACCTTTGAATAAAGTACTACGTCGGAGTTTTTACCGCTTCCCTGATACCACTTACTCATTTATTTTTCCTCCCCGTTAAGCTCGTTAATCTTATCTCTTAATACCGCCGCGTCCTCGAAGCGCTGCTCCTGAACGGCGAGCTTAAGCTCCGCCTTGAGCTTTTCAAGCTCTGATTTTTCTTCAGGCTCAGCCTTTTCCTTAGACGCTTCCTCGGTATAGCTTACGCTCTTACCGATATGCTTTACCTTACCGTGAAGCTTTTCAATGCTCGGAGCGAGTTTTCTTTCAAACTTATCGTAGCAATTAGAACAGCCTACTCTTCCTGAATTAACTATATCGTTAAGAGTCGTTCCGCAGTAGGTGCAGCGGTCTACGCCGGACAGCGAATTGAGCGCCGCGGCGCCTGCGCCGAGAAGATTTCCGAAAAGCGAGTCCACAGAGAACGGCTCAAAGCTGAATTCATCCATTACTCCGAGCTCTCTTGCGCACTCTTCGCAAAGGTGCATTTCCTCGCGTTTTCCGTTTATTATTCTTTTAATATGAGTATTTGCTTCTCTTTCATTACAATGTGTGCATTTCATAATTATTCCTCCTTTAATTAGTATTCGGAAAGCTAATTAATATATGCTATAAGCATCTGCTTAAGCTGTCGGGCGCGGATTACGTCAGCCGCTTCCTTTTCAAGTCCGCTGAAATTAACTTCCCTTATAACCGACTCCATTACCTTAGCTGTCTTTTTATCAATTATATTCTGGTAGCTGAGGTTATATATGTGCGCTCTCGCCGTCCTTTCGTCTATACTGTTTCCTATAGAATTTATAAGAGCGAGAAGAACGCTGTCCTTACTTTCGGCACGGGTTATAAGAATATAACCGCCGCCGCCTCTCCGGCTTTCTATCCTGTAGCCTGCCTCGGGCGTGAAGCGCGAGGTTATAACGTAGTTAATCTGGCTCGGGACGCAGCCGATTCTGTTCGCCAAATCGTTTCGCTGAATAGTTACGCTTGATGTCGAGTCGTCAAACATATCAAGTATCATATCGGCGATTACGTCGCTCATCTTCATTTTTTAATCATCTTCTTTCATATAGGATTAGACACGAGAAACGTCAAATTTAACTTTGACTTTCTTTGTCCTTCGATAGTGTTATAACATAAAGGTCAAGAAAAGTCAATACTTTTTTCAAAAATTTTTTGACTTTTTTTGACTTTCATTTTTTCGGTAAAAAAACAGGGAGTCTTAAACTCCCTGCTTCTTTTATTCTTCTTTTTTGAGCTGACGCTCAAGCCAAGTTGCACCGAGGTCGAGCGCGGTGAAGATTCCCTTCTTTTCGCTCTTTTTAATTACCATATCCTTAGGAGGACAGGTCGGGTCGGTACTGATAAGCTGAACGGTAACGTCGTCAGCATATTTTTCCCCGTTTTCCTCCTTCTCGGTTTTAACGGTAAGGCAAACAACGTATGGGTCGTTCATATCTCCGTAGTAAATTGTTTTTCCGTTTCTTACAAGCGGTTTGCCTTTATACTCGGTAAACTTCGGCTCCTTCGTTTTCTTTTCCTCTGCCATAAGAGCCTCCTTATTTTATCCTAAATAGGACTTTACCATTTCAGCGAGTAGCTCGTCCCTGTCTATACGTCTTATAAGACTGCGCGCATTATTATGCGTTGTTATATAGGTAGGGTCCTCGGTAAGTATATAGCCGACGATTTGGTTTACGGGATTATAGCCCTTTTCCTTAAGAGCGTCAAAGACCGTAGTCAGAGTTTCCTTCATAACGTCGTCGTTATCGCCACCGATTTTAAAGGTCATAGTCTTTCCTGTCACAGTAAAGTCACCTCCGTTTTATTATTTGTAAATACTATATTACCTAATACATTATAAACAGAATTTTTTAAAATTACAATAGTTTTTTAAAATAATTCCGCCTTTTTCAATACTTTAACAATATTCTTGTTAAATAAAACGCCTTATGATATAATCAAGTTACATGCTGACAAGGAGAGAGCTATGGATAATTATCAGAGAATTAACATAAAAGACGCGCCGAAGGGCTTTAAGCTTTTATTAATACTGCTTCCCGCCGTCGGGTATTTTCTATTATCGCCCGAGCTTGACAACGATTTCTTTTTCCTGTATAAAACGGGAGAATATATAGTAAACAGCGGCTTTCCGTTCAAGGATTTTCTTTCGATGCACACGAATATGGACATCGTGGTTCAGCAGTGGCTGACCGACGTTATATTTTATGAGCTGTATTCAAGGCTTTCGCTTTTCGGAATCGGCATATTTATTTTTGTATGCTACACGGTGTATGCGTTTTTCACATATAAGCTGTGCAGGCTGATTTGTGACAACTGGTTTTTCGCCGCGCTTTGCGCCCTTCTTTCCGACATATTCATAGCGGTCGTTTATATGGCAACGCGCCCGCACGCGCTTTCGCTCACGCTTTTTGTAATTGAGCTATTTGCGCTTGAGAGCTTTATAAAAACAAAGAAGAAGGGTTACCTTGTTATCATTCCCTTCGTTTCGCTTCTCCTGATTAACGTTCACGCCGCGATGTGGCCTTTAATGTTCGTTTTCGCGGGACCCTATGCGCTTCAGGCGCTCCCCTTTAAATTCAAAAAAATCCGTCAGACTCCCGTGTGCAGCTTCCCGTGGCTTGCCGGAACGGGAATTATAAGCCTTGCGCTCGGCTTCGTAAATCCATACGGCGTAAAAGCGATGGCCTACGTTTTCACATCCTTCGGATATAAGGAAATAAATATTCTTATTAACGAGATGAAGCCGACCTCGCTTGACAGCTCGTTCGGCGCGCTCTTCTTCGCCCAGCTTATTATTCTCGTCGCGGTTATTGCGGCTACAAGATTTAAAAGCTTCAGTCTCCGGCACGTTCTGCTTTTTGGGGGAACGGTGCTTCTTGCACTTATGAACATAAAATCCATCGGCTTGTTCTTTGCGCTCGGAGTTCCCGCTTATTCCTACTATTTCAACGGCGCGGACTTCAGTATAAGGCTTGACAGCACGCCTTCCGACCCGAAAAAGCGGAAGCTCAGAGCCGCGCTGTGTGTTATTGCGGGCGCGCTCTGCGCGGTAATGCTTTTCATCGCGGCGACATACAGAGAGCCGACCAGGGAAAGCCTTGAGGAGTACAAGTCGCTTGACAAGGCGGTCGATTACCTTGAAAAAGAGGAGGGCGAAATCACTCTTTTCACCGGCTTCGATTACGGTCAGTACCTCGAATACAAGGGCTTTCACCCGTATATCGACGGACGCGCGGAAATTTTCTTAAAGGACAATAACCACGAATACGACTACCTTAAGGAATACGTTCTCGTAACGAGGGGATATACTAATTACCGCGAGTTTACGGACAAATACGGATTTAACTATCTTATAGTAAGAGAGAACGAGCCCGCGCTTTATTCGGGACTGTTATATGACGACGATTACGAGCAGCTTTATAAAGGAAAGGATTTCATTCTCTTCAGGCTCAAAGGCTAAAAATTACTTGACAACGGACTTTAAGAGGTTTATAATTTATCCAAATTATATATTAAGGCTGTGAAAAGGCGTAAGTAGGTTATGCTTTGCGGATTAAGAGAGTATACGGTCGGTGAAAGTATATGAAGCGGCAAAACCGAATTTCAACCTTAGAGCCCCCTGTGAGAAACTAAGCAGGGCGTACGGCTGCGTTAAAGCTATTGAGTGACAGTTTTTAACTGTAATTTGAGTGGTACCACGGATATTCTCCGCCTCATTGTGAGGCGGATTTTTTTATAGGAGAAAGATTATGGCTAACAAAATTGACGAGCTGAGAGCCGTCTTTGACGAGGAGCTCAGCAAAATCACGGATTTATCCGAGCTTGAGGGGATAAGAATTGCTTATCTCGGCAAGAAGGGCTCAGTAACCGACCTTCTTAAAGGTATGAAGGAGCTTTCAAACGAGGAAAAGAAAACCTTCGGTCAGAAGGTAAACGAGCTTAAGGGCATCGTTGCTCAGAGGATTGCGGATAAGACAGCGGAGCTTAAGGAGGCACAGGTTCAGAGAGAAATCGAGCTTATGCCGGAATTCGACCTCTCCGTTCCGGTAAATCTCGCAAGAGGCTCTTATCACCCGATTACTCTCGTTCAGCGCCAGTGCGAGCAGATATTCAAGTCTATGGGCTTTACCGTAGAGGATTACAGCGAGGTGGTAACGGACTACGAATGCTTCGAGTCGGTCAACATCCCGAAGAATCATCCCGCGCGCGATATGCAGGACACATATTATCTCACCAACGGTCAGCTTTTAAAGAGCCAGACCTCTGCGGCGCAGAACGCGATTTTAAGAAAGTACAAAAAGCCTCTCGTTGAGGACGGCGTTCCGATTAAGGCTATATTCCCCGGACGCTGCTTCAGAAACGAGGCTACCGATAACTGCCACGAAAACACCTTCTTCCAGATGGAGGGTATGATGGTAGACAAGGATATATCCATTTCAAACCTTATCTACTTTATGAAAACGATGCTTTCCGAGGTTTTCCAAAGGGATATCAAGGTTCGGCTCCGTCCCGGCTTCTTCCCCTTCGTTGAACCCGGCTTCGAGCTTGACATCAACTGTCTTATCTGCGGCGGCGAGGGCTGCTCCTCATGTAAGCACAGCGGCTGGCTTGAGCTTTGTCCGTGCGGCATGATTCACCCCGAGGTGCTTCGTATGGGCGGAATAGACCCCGAGGAGTACACGGGCTTCGCGTTCGGTCTCGGTCTGACAAGACTTGTAATGATGAAATACGGAATCAGTGATATCCGTGACCTTAACAGCGGAAGCCTTAAGGTTATGAGTCAGTTCACTGACGACGAGGACTAAGAAAGGAGAGTGAAATAAATGTTTTTATCGATGAACTGGATTTCGGACTTTGTTGATTTAACAGGTCTCGACAAATTAAAGCTTATCAGTCAGTTTTCACTCTCTACCGCTGAGGTTGAAAACGATATATTCTTCAAGGGGAGCGATATTTCGGGTATCGTCGCAGCTGAAATAAAATCGGTTGAGCCGCACCCCGAAAGCAAGAAGCTTCATCTTCTTAAGGTCGACGCAGGCGAAAGCGAGCTTATCGACGTCGTATGCGGCGCTCCGAACGTAAGAGTAGGAATGAAAACTGCCTTCGCTAAGGTCGGCGCAAAAATCGGAGAGATTGAAATAGCTCCCCGTCCGCTCGCGGGATATATGAGCTACGGTATGTGCTGCAGCGAAAAGGAAATCGGTATTTCCGACGACAACAGCGGAATTATGGAAATTACCGACGACGTTAAAAACGGCACGGACCTTAAGGACGTATACGAAATCGAGGATATTATTTTCGAGGTCGACAACAAGTCGCTCACTAACCGTCCCGACCTCTGGGGACATTACGGTATTGCAAGAGAATTCGCTGTGCTTGCGGGACGTCCGCTCAAACCGATTGAAAAAATTGACACCGCGCAGTACAAGGAGCTTCCCGCGGTTGATATGAAAATCGAGGACCCGCTCTGTCACCGTTACTCCTGCCTTCAGTTCGAGAATATCAGCAGAAGCGTATCGCCCGTAAATATGAGAATACGTCTTTTCTACTGCGGTATGAGAGCGATTAACTTCCTCGCCGACCTTACGAACTATCTTATGCTTGAGCTCGGTCAGCCTATGCACGCGTTCGACAGCAGAAAGGTTGAAAACATCCGCATAAAGCGTTTCGGCGAGCCGTTCACCTTTACAACGCTCGACGGCGTTGAAAGAAATATCGACACCGATACTCTTATGATTTGTAACAACGACACGCCCGTCGCTATCGCGGGTATTATGGGCGGTCTTGATTCCGAAATCGTTGAGGACACTACTACTCTTACTCTCGAAAGCGCAACCTTCGACGCGGCTTCAATCCGCAAGTCGACCGTACGCCTTTCACACAGAACAGACTCCTCAATGAGATATGAGAAGTCGCTTGACCCCGAGCTTACAGTGCTTGCAATCGAGCGTTTCGTTAAACTCTTACAGGACGCAGACAGCGGAGTCAGGGTAGTTTCTGCGCTTACAGACGAATACGCATATCACTATCCGAAGATTGAAATCGACTTCGACAAGGCGTTCGTTGACCGCTACACGGGAATCGACATTGACTGTAAAACCATCGTCGATACGCTCACCTCTCTCGGCTTCGGCGTAAGCGAGAACGGCGGCAGCTTCAGGGTAAGCGTGCCGAGCTGGAGAGCGACGAAGGATATCTCTATGAAGGCGGACATTATTGAGGAGATTACGCGTATTTACGGATATGACAACTTTGACGTACATACGACGCGCTCTCCGCTTTATCCCGTAAGGCCCGATATCGTCAAGACTGACGAGGATAAAATAAAGGACCTCCTCGTAAAGCGTTATTCTCTTCACGAGCTTCATTCATACGTATGGAATTACTATGACGAGCTCAAGGCAATCGGAATTGAGCCCGAGGGAGTTATAAAGCTCGCCAACGCGACTAACCCGAATATCGAAACCATAAGAAGCTCAATTATTCCGACACAGCTCTGTCAGGTTAAGTCCAACACCGGCTACGCGCCCGAGTTCGGTATCTTCGAGGTCGGCAGAACGGTAACCGGTATTAACGCGGACAATCTCTGTGAGGAAAAGAAGGTGCTCGGTATCACGCTTTATTCAAAGCTTCAGCCGCTTCCCCTTCTCTATTTCAGACTCAGGGATATTATAAGCGTTATCTCCGACGAGCTTAAGCACAAGCCGCTCACCTTTGAAACCAAAAAAGCGGCTCACAGCTATCAGCACCCGAGAAACCTTAACGCCGTTATATGCGACGGGGTTGAAATCGGTGAAATAGGAATCGTTCATCCGACGGTTTCAAAGAAAATCGACAAGAAGGCGGCTATCGTTTTCGCTGAAATTGATATTGAAAAGCTTGCTGCTGTTGAAAACGCCTCTATCGTATATGAGGAGCCGAGCAAGTTCCCCGGAATTGAAATTGACCTTTCGTTTATCGCGGAGCGCTTCGCGCCGATTGCAAAAGCGATAAAGGAGGCAAACTCACCGCTTATAAAGGGCGTTGAGGTAACCGATATTTACGAGGAAGAGGGAAAGGAAAAGTCAATTACGACGAGAATAACCTTCTCACATCCCGAAAAGACGCTTACGAGAGAAGAGGTTCAGGAGATTACCGACGGAATCATCGCTTCACTCGGCAAGCTCGGTATCACGCTCAAATCATAATTACAAAAACACAGGGCAGACGCCCTGTGTTTTTTCTATTGAATAAATGTTTTAAATTTGCTATAATATAGAATGAACTATTATAATCTTATAAAGGATGTGTTTTTATGAAACTTACTAAACAGCTTGCGGCGCTTGCACTTGCGGTTTTAATGGCGCTTCTCACGCCTGTTATCGCTATTGCAGAAACGCAGGACCCGGGCTTTACGCTGACCACCGTTCAGACAACGCTTTTCGCGGGACTTTCGTACGACGTAACCGCTACTATTACCGACGCGTCTGAGGCTGACGCTACGGGAAATAACTATTTCACCTGGAACGTCGTCACAACAGGCGGCGAGGCTCCGCTTTCTACTCTTGATAATTATAAAGCGACAAAAAATTCCGACGGCACGTATACCGTAACGGAAACGGCGTCGATAACCATGCCGCCCGCAGGCTCCGTTGCAACGGTTACGGCAACGCTCGGCTCAAGGAGCAAGAGCATTTCGCTCTCCTCGCTTCAGCCGATTGACGCATTCGACGTTAATTTTGTTAATTCCGACCACGCATATCTCGACACCAACGCGACAATTCACACGCTTTATGTCGACAGAGCCGCCAACGCGACTTCGACCGCGGAGTTTGCTGATTTTTCGATAGAGAATATCACACCATCAGTTAACGACGACGAGATATACGTTGCAACAGCAGGAATCAATAAAGATTATATTAACATTTCAAATAACGAAAACCGGTATACGCTTTCCCTTACAAATAAGGCATCGGGCTTAGGCTCAATGAATTTCAGCGTACTCAGCGGTAACAAGTCGTTTAAGAACTATAACATTCAGGTTTGTATAGCGGCAACGGAATACAAGCTCGACGTTAAGGGCTTCAAGCAGACGTCTTACGCTAATTACGGAAAAACGGGAGCGACAGAGCCGTATACGCTCACTAATCTTTACACGGGAAAGACCTTCGCAATAAGAGCTTCGGGCGACTATATCGGCAACGACGATATCCGTTACGAGCTTTACACCGACAGTACGCTTCAGACAAAGGCTCCCGACAATTACGTTCACGTTAAGAACAACAGAGAGATTGAGCTTACAATCGCTCAGCAGGGTACGTACTGGCTTGTCAGCAAGAACTATTCAATGAATAACGGTATGCTCAAGAGAGACCTCAATCCCGTTGTTACAAAATTAGTCGTTAACCAGTCAATCACAGCCGACTCAATCAACCTCTATCAGCTCGACGAAAACAACGTCAAGACAGACGAGAAGCTTGAGGACATCACGCTTTACACAAACACGCTCACAACCTATGAACTCTCAAAGAATATTACCGTCCTTCCCGAAAACAGAACCGACGGGCTTGAGTTCAGCTCATCAAACACGGCGGCGGCTACGGTTGACGCCAACGGAAAAATCACCGCCAAGGCAAAGGGCGACGCGGTAATCTACATAAAGTCGGACGAAAACGCTAACGCAAATACTTCAGTTAACGTTCACGTAAAAATCGGCGTTAAATCCATTACAAATATTGTAAAGCAGGATAACACGACGATTATTCCGTCGGGACACGTTCAGAAGCTCATTATTACCACTAACCCGACGGTTATCGACGAGCCGATTTACTGGTCAAGCACGAACAGAGACGTGCTTTCGGTCGACAGGCTTACAGGCGTTATTACTGCCGGAGAGGTAACAGAAAACACGATAGTAACCATTAACGCGATTTCCGAGACGGGACTCAGAAAGGATATAATGATTACCGTTGTTCCCGCTAACAGAGCGGAGAGCCTTACGCTTTCAGCTACAAGCGAAAGCGCTACATACAGCGAAAAAGAGGGAACGGCGTACAGAACCTACTGCGATTACTATCAGTCTACCGCTTCAAAGCGCACGACCTTTACTGTTACGGCTGACGCTCCCGGAAGCAACGGCGAACAGACGAACGACGAATACGTATGGACTGTAAGCTATAACAACGGCATCGGCTTAAGCTTTGAAGAAGCAAAGGCCGAGGGGCTTATCACCTATAATAACGTTGACGGACACAGAGTATATCTCGTTACGCCTCAGAAGCAGGGCGTCTACGTAATAACCTGCACGGCGACCACCAACATTACGGCTCCGCAGAGTAACGACCCGACGGATACGATAATAATTGATATACTTCAGACGGCGACGACTCTCACCGTTAAGAACGCGGGAACGGATACAAGCACTCCGGACTCGGTTTATATTCCGATAGGCACTACGAGGGAAATTACCGTTAAATCAAGTACTCCCGACAATGACAAGCATATCGACCCGCCTGTCTATAAGATTTCACAAGGCGCCGAGTACGTAAACGTTACCGAGAAAGCCTCCGACGACGGAGAAGGCGTTACCTACACGATTGAGGGACTTTCCTACGGCTTCGAAGCAACGAAGCTCGTGTTCTCTTCAAAGAGCGGTTCAAAGTCAAGGACAATCACCTTCTATATCCGAAACAATATCGGCGACGCTGATATTTCGGGACTTGAGGAAAGCTACGAATACACGGGAAGCGAGATTAAGCCTCAGTTCGACGTAATATATAACGGTTCAAAAATTGAGTCCTCGCTTTATTCGGTAAGCTATAATAAGACGAACACCAACGTCGGCACCTGCACTATGACAATAACGGGTAAGGGCGAGTATAACGGCTCGGTCAAGACGGTTACCTTCCGGATTACGCCGAAGCCTTTCGACGACACGCTCACGTTCTCAAGTATTTCCGACCAGGGACTTTCGATGACGAAGAGAGAGGCTCTTCCGACTCCTTCGGTCAAGTTCAATAACAGAACGCTCACTAAGGATAAGGATTACGTAATCTCCTACAAGAATAATAAGGCTGCCGGTACGGCAACCCTTACCGTTAACGGTATAGGAAATTATAAGGGCTCCGCAAGCACGACCTTTAAGGTTATAGACACCGTAGAGATGTTCAGGATAGCTTCAATTCCCGTTAAGGTTTATACGGGTAAGGAAATCAAGCCGCTTCCGAAAATCACTTATAACGGCGTTACACTCAAAAAGGACGTTGACTATACTTTAACCTACAGCAATAATATCAATCCCGGAAAGGCTTATATCACCTTAAAGGGTATCGGTAAGTTTGCGGGTACTTCTTATATCTACTATAAGATTAAGCCTAAGAAGATGTCGGCTCCGAAGCTCACGAAGGGCTCTAAGCAGATTGCGGTAAGCTATACGTCACAGCCGGGCGTTTCAGGCTATCAGATAAGATACGCCCTGAATAAGAAGTTTACTAAGAAAAAGAAAAACTATGTTACAATCTATTCTTCAACAACTCTCACCGGACTAAAGGGTAAAGCGAAGTATTACGTTAAGGTTCGCGCATATAAAGAGATTGACGGCGTTAAGTATTACGGAGCGTGGTCAAAGATTAAAACGATTAAAACGTTAAAGTAATATAATAAAAAACCACCCGCTTCACAGCGGGTGATTTTTCTTTCAGTCCTGACGCGCTTCAGGCGGTAACGGATTTAATTTCATTTTAAGATAGACCGTTTTCGTCGAACTTAAGAATTGCGGAAACGACAACCTCAAAGCCTGCTTCGATTGCTTCGGGATTAAGACGGTCGTAATTATCGCGGCGGTTGTGGTAATAATCCGCGGGAGTCGGGTCCATAGCGGCTATACAGGTAGCGGTAATTCCTGCCTGAGTAAACGCCGCAGCGTCCGACGAGCCGAAGAATATGTTAGCGAATTTCATATTGTCCCTACCCGCTTCTTTGGCGGAGTCCATAACGAGCTGACTGAACTTTTTATCGTGTCTGACAGTACCCGTCATATCTCTTGAATAAACGTTTAAATCGTCAAGGTCGCAGAGCGTATCGACGCAGAGCACGGCGGTTTCAACGCCCGAATTAACGTATTCGTCGTAGTGGTCCTTAGCCCACTGCTTGGCGCCGCGGAGTCCCGCCTCCTCGCCGTCGGTAATCATTGCGACGACCTCGGTGTTTTCAAATTCAATACCTGCCATATCGAGCATACGGATAGCGCACACGGCGGAATAAGTACCCGTAAGGTTATCGTTAGCGCCCGGGGAAATTCTCTTGAAATTAACAAACATAAAAAGCGTAACCATAACTACGGCGGTGAAAATATGGAAATAGAAACTGTAATTTACCATAAAGCCGCCGAAGGCTCCCATATCGACGAAGTTAGCAATAATCGCAAGAACCGCAACGATAAGAGAGATAACCGCGCCGCCTATTGTAAGCCCCATAAGAAGTCCGGTAAGAGCCTTGATATGAAGTATTTTTGAATAATAGGTATGTCTCCACTCATAAGCCGCGTCGCAGTGACCTGAGATAATAATTCTTCTTTTAACCTCGCCTCTCGGCTTACGCACGGCGTAGAAATTATGTCCCTCGCGTTTTTTATAGAACATGTCGCAGAACTGCTTATACATAAGGAATTCAACTACGGTTATGAAAAGACCGATACAAATCACGCCGCCTACGATACACTGAGCGAGGAAGAACGGACTCGGTCCGATACCGTCGAACTTATGAAGAAGCGTAAGCACAAGGCATACGACAACGGCGAGAATAATCGAAGCCGAAACGGTTTTTGTAAAGTGAAGGAACGCCTTAGGCGCGACCTTATAGGTTTCAAAGCCCGTTTCGTCGCTGAAGGTATCCATTTCCTTTTTAATATGCTTCTGGGTCGCGAGACAGTTTTCATTAGCCGACTCACGCGGACCGTATCTTTTAATAACGTTTGTTATTTCCCTTACGGCATAATCAACGTTTTCTTTGATTACGGCTTTGGGAAACTGACTGTATTTCATATCATTTTTCTCCTTCTGCCTTATATTCTTTATTAAGCTCCGTCTCAAAAAGCGGATTGCCTTTTCTGAATTCAGACTGTACCTTTGAGCTGAGAATTATATTCTTATTAAGCGAAACTCTGTCGACCGCGTAGCCGATACCGAGCTTTTCAAGAGTCGGCTTAAGCAGGTCGAGTCTGCGCTTGAAGTCGCTGAAATCACGCTTATTTTCCTGAGACCACGCAACCTCGGCGAGAGCCTGCATTCTCGGGAAAGCGTTTAAATCGAGTTTTTCCCTTCCGGGTATCCACTCGCTCCAGAGCTCGCCCTCAACGCCGAGAACGTTATCTCCGTCGGCGTCGATTCCGAAAGCTCTCGGATTGTAATTATACGTTGCGTCGAGCGGCATCATCGCATAGGTCATATCGAAATAGAAGGACTGATGATTGGAAAGAATCATCGCTCCGCCGCCTTCTGCGTAACGCTCCGCGTGCTTGTCGCGCTTCGGAGTCCAATACTGAATCACAAGCGATTTACCGTCGTCGTCAAGACCCGGACACTCGATAATATCGTTCCAGCCTATTGCTGTTTTACCCTTTTCCTTAAGGAAGGAAATCAGTCTGCTTTCAAACCATCCCTGAAGCGCCTTCTCGTTTTTAAGGGCGTTTTTTCTCATTACGCTCTGACATTTTTCACAGCGCTTCCATTCGCCGTGCGGCGCCTCGTCGCCGCCTATATGAACGTACTCCGACGGGAACAGGTCGCAGATTTCATCAAGCACGCCGAAAACGAAATCAAAGGTGCTTTCCTTTCCGCAGCAAAGCGTTCTGTTCCACCGCAAATTGCCCTGCTTTTCGGGGATTAATCCGCCGAAATATCCGGGGACCTCCGTTTTCTTCTCAAAGCAGGCAAGCCCGGGATACGCCGCGATTGCCGCAGCGCAGTGAGCGGGAAAATCAATTTCGGGAACGACGGTAATTCCTCTTTCGGCTGCATAAGCGATAATATTCTTTATCTGCTCCTGCGTGTAATATCCGCCGTGAGGAATATATTCAATATCCCCGCTTCCCCAGCCGCCGACCTGAGTATATTCTCTTTTTGAGCCGATTTCGGTCAGAAGAGGATATTTCTCTATTTCAATTCTCCAGCCCTGGTCGTCGGTTAAATGCCAGTGAAAGATATTAAGCTTTTCCGTAAACATAAAGTCAAGGAGCCGCTTAACCTCTGTCTCGCCGAAGAAGTGACGGCTTTCGTCAAGGTGAAGTCCGCGCCATTTAAATCTCGGCTCATCCTCAATTTCACAGCACGGGACCTCTCTGCCGCCCAAATCGAAATTACAAAGTCGTCTTACGGTCTGAAGCGCGTAGTATGCGCCCGATTTTGAGGAAGCCTTAACCGTCAGCCTTTCGGGCGTTACGGTAAGCTTATAACCCTCGTTTGCAACGTCTTCGTCTTTTATTATTTCAAAAGAAGCGCCGTCGCTCTTTTCGGTATAATCGGCAATAAGCGGTAAATCAAAATCGCTTCTGATTTTTCCGTCAATGCGGTAAACGCCTTCATTTTCCGTATACTTTTTCGGTAAGGGAATAACGTTCATACTATCACTTCCTACTTTAATAAGAATCCTATTTTCTTCATAGCCTTATTAAGCGTGCGTCTTGCTATACGGGAAGCGGTTTCGGCACCGTTTGTATAACAATCAGTAAGATATGCCTTATCGCTGAGAAGCTCCTTATACTTTCTCTGAACGGGCTCAAGCTCTGCGATAACCGCTTCGCCGACCGCCTTTTTAAAGTCGCCGTAGCCCTTGCCCGCAAAGTCATGCTCGATAGTTTCAATGCTGTCGCCCGTAACCGCAGAGTAAATCGTCATAAGGTTATTGATTCCGTCCTTGCCTTCGGCATAATGAACGCTCATTTCGCTGTCGGTAACTGCTGACTTGAATTTTTTCATAATCACGTTAGGCTCGTCGGTGAGGAATACCGTGCCCTTCGGATTCGGGTCGGACTTGCTCATTTTTGAGGTCGGGTTTTGAAGCGACATTACCCTTGCGCCCGCCTTCGGGATATACGGCTCGGGAACCGTAAACACGTTACCGTAAACGCCGTTAAAACGCTCGGCGATATCTCTTGTAATCTCAAGGTGCTGCTTCTGGTCAGCGCCAACGGGAACCACGTCAGCCTGATAGAGAAGAATATCGGCAGCCATAAGGCATGGATAAGTAAACAATCCTGCGTTTACGTTATCGCTGTGCTGAGCGGATTTATCCTTAAACTGAGTCATACGTCCGAGCTCGCCGAACTGGGTATAACAGTTAAGTAGCCATGCGAGCTGAGAATGCTCGGGCACGTGCGACTGGATAAAGAGTATTCCCTTTTCGGGGTCAAGACCTACCGCCATAAGCATAGCGTAAAGCTGAAGCGTCTGCTGTCTTAATGACGCAGGCTCCTGACGAACCGTAATTGAATGTAAATCGGCAACGCCGAATACCGTATCGAAGTCCTCCTGAAAGCCCGGCCAGCCCCTCATAGCTCCGAGGTAGTTACCAAGAGTCGGGATAGACGTGGGCTGAATCAGCGACAGCCCTCTTTTTTTACGTTCCTGCTGTTCCATAGTTTTCTCCATCAGATAAATTCTTTTAATACCTCACCCATAATCTTAACGCCCTCGACGATATTTTCGTCGCTCGGGGTCGAGAAGCAGAGGCGCACATAGTTACACGGCGCGGTATCGTCCATCATAAACGCCGTACCCGGTACAACCGCAACCTTTCTTTCAAGAAGCCGGTTAACGTAGTCGAGCATATTAACGCCGTCGGGAAGCCCTGCCCAGATAAAGAGTCCGCCCTCAGGTCTTACATATTCGATATCGGGACAGTACTTGTTGAGTCCGTCGCACATAAGGTTAAGCTTTCTTCTGTAAATCTTTCTTATTTCCTCAATGTGAGCGTTTACGTCGTACTCGTCGAACCAACGCGAAACTATCATTTGATTAAGCACGCCCGAATGAACGTCGCTCACCTGCTTGCCGATAGTAAAGGCAGGCGCCATAGCCTCGGGAACGACCGCGTAAGCTACGCGGATACCGGGAGCGAGTATTTTAGAAAACGTACCCGCATAGATAACTATTCCCTCGGTGTCGAAGCTCTTGATTGCGGGAACGTCCTCGCCCTCAACGCGAAGATTACCGTATGGGTTATCCTCGAGAATTACAAGATTATTCTTAAGAGCGAGCTCGTACATCGCCTTACGCTTTTCAAGCGAGAGCGTCGTACCTCCGGGGTTCTGGAAATTGGTAATCGTATATATAAACTTTGCTTTCGGGTTTTCTTTAATTACTCTTTCAAGCGCCTCAATATTCATTCCGTCAGAGTCAATCGGAACTCCCGCAAGCTTTAAGCCGTGAGAGCGGAAGCAGTTAAGCGAGCCGATAAATGACGGCTCCTCACATATTACCGTATCGCCCTTATCGGAAAGGATACGGGTTGCTATATCCATTACCTGAGTACCGCCCGCGGTTATTATTACGCTGTCCTTATCCGTACCTACGTTTTCGCGCTCCTTAAGCCATTTCTTCACCGTCTTACGAAGCGGCTCGTATCCCTCGGAAACGCCGTAAACGAGCGCTGAAACGGGATTTTCATTAAGAATCTCAGCGGAGAGCTTTGTAACCTCCTCGCAGGGAAAAGCCTCTACGGCAGGCGAACCGCCCGCAAAGGCTATCATGCCCGGCTGACTTGTTACCTTAAGGATTTCCCTTACAGCCGAGGGCTTCATACTTGTAAATTTATCAGAAAGCGTATACATTATCTCTCCTCCAGTATCATATCCGCAAAGCGCCTGCACGAATTACCGTCGCAAAGCGAAACAAAGCGGTTTTTAAAGCTGATCATTCTTTCGTCGTCTGCTTTCGCGTTAAGCACAGCCTGCGCGAGAGCGGTTTTATCCTTAACAAGCTCTCCGCAGAGATAGTCGTTATAAGGAAAATAGAAGCCGCGCTCTTTTCCGTATTCGTCAAGGTCGGGCGCGTAGTGAACGCACGCGCCGCCGATTACCGCGTTTTCGTAAATTACCGAGGAATAGTCGGTAACGAGCACGTCGGTAATAAAAAGGATATCGTTTATTTCCCTTTCGTCGCTGAAGTCGAACACTCTGTCCTTAAGCGAGGCGGGAATTTCTATTTTATTTTTAATAAACGGGTGAAGCTTTATAATCAGCGCCCATCCGCTTTCGAGCTCCTTCATAAGCTCTTCGGGACTGAAGTATTCTTCCGGATAATAGCCGTCGTTAACGCTCCGTCCTCTGAAGGTCGGCGCAAAAAGAATTACCTTTTTATCCCTGAGTTGAGGCGCTCTGTTATAAAGGCGCTCCTTAGCGGCAGCCCTGTACTCAGCATCAAAAAAGCAGTCCGTCCTCGGCGCGCCGACGGGAATAACCTTATCCACGCTTATTCCGAAGGACTCGGCATAGAGCGATATAAGCTCCGGAGAGGACACGGTAGCTTTAGTATAATTCTTATGAGTGAGCGAATTTTTCTCCGCCGTTTCTCTTGCATAGCCGAATTTTTTAAACGCGCCGAGAGCGTGCCATACCTGAACGAGCTCCTGCTCTCTGCGAAGGCTGAGCGGATAAACCATCGGCTCATAATCGTCGACCATAATATATCCCGAAGTTGCAAGCTCCGCGGCAAGCGTTTTCAAATCGGGCATATTGAGGCTCGTCACGGTATTGATTTTATAATCAGGTCCCTGCTTTTCAATATAGCTTTTAAGCGCAAGAAGATTACCGCCGAGCTTTCCCTTTGAGGTTGAAAGCATAAGAATTTTATTCTTTTCAAGAGGCTCAGCCTGCGCCTTCTTAAAAAGACGGATGAGCTTTATATATTTAAGCCTCTGAAGAAAAGGATATAATAGAGATTTAAGCTTTTTCATAATTATATCTGTTATCGTACTTACCCTGCATAAGCTCGTCTATAATCTCTCCCCATACAGCGGTAATACTTTCAAATCTTTTATTAACGTACACCTTAGCAAATTCTTCGGCTTTTTCGGAATCCGCAGCGCTGCCCGTAAAAATAAAATTACATATTCCCCTTGCGTTCTTTGAATAAAGAACGGGAAGGTCGCGCCAGAAGTCGATATAAAAGCCGCGCTCGTCGGTATATTTTTCGCTGTCGAAGCAATAGAGATAAACGGGAAGCTTTTTAAGCAGCGCCTCATAAATAATAGAGCTGTAATCGGTTATTACGCAGTCGGCAACCGCCATAAAGTCCATACCCGTAAAATATTCGCCCTGCGTTTTATTCATTCGCGAGGAAATATATATCTCTTCCCTGTTGCTGTCGACAACGTGGTGCTTCACTATTAAATTGCACTCGTCGTAATTAATGAGTCTTACAAGCTCCTCACAGGCGTCGGACAGCGCCCTTCTGTCGTCGTCGGTATCACGGAAGGTAGGAACGTAAAGCACGTTCTTCTTACCGTTATTAAGCTCCGGATACTTATTGAAAATAAGCTCGCGAAGGCGCTCGTTTTCCTCCTCGCTTGTAAGGAAGTCCATACGCGGTATGCCTATCGGAACGAAGCGCTCCTCAGGCTGACCGAAAGCCTCCGAGAAAAACGGAACACAGCCGTCGCCGCTCGCGGCAATCAGGCTGTAGTTTCTGTGCATTTTAAACGCCTCGGCGGTAGCTGACGATTTTCCGCCCTCTTTATCGAGGATTGAGCGTCCGAATTTTTTAAACGCACCCAGAGCGTGCCAGAGCTGAATTATCTTTAACTCCTTTTTATGAGTGAGCATTGAGGCTAAGATACAGTAGCCGTCGAGCACTACGACCTTAGAGGTCGCCATCGCCTTCATCTGAGTAAACATTTCGCCGACGTACTTAACCTTCCCGAGAAAGCCGTCGGGTATCATTTTACAATGTACCTCTACCTTATACCCGGGATAGTTAGTTCTAAGCTCGTTTATCAGATAGCGGAAATCCGTCGACGGCTTTTCGCTTTGGCGCGAGATAAACGCTATTTTATTCTGTGTTTTCCGACGCTTGTAAAAGAAGTAGAAAAAGCTCATTACGGCGCCGAAAAGCTTAGCAAAGATTTTTATCATAATTATTCGTAAAGAGGATATTTTTCACAAATTGCACGAACGCCGTTTTCGATGTATTCCCTCTTATTTTCAAAATCCGTAACTGCGAGATAAATGAACTCGGCGATTTTATCGAAGTCCTCTGTATTAAGTCCTCTCGTGGTGGCGGCGGGGGTACCGATACGCACTCCGCTTGTAACGAACGGCGAAAGAGGCTCGTTAGGAACGGTATTCTTATTAAGGGTAATATGAACCTCGTCAAGTCTGTTTTCAAGCTCCTTACCCGTAACGCCCGTGCCTCTTAAGTCAAGAAGGCAGAGGTGGTTGTCCGTGCCGCCTGAAACGAGATTGAGCCCTCTCGAGGTAAGACCGTTCGCAAGCGCCTTAGCGTTTTCGATAACTCTCTTCTGATACTCCTTGAATCCGGGCTTAAGCGCCTCGCCGAAGCACACAGCCTTAGCGGCGATAATATGCATAAGCGGACCGCCCTGAGTGCCGGGGAAGATAGCCGAATTAATCTTCTTCGCAAGCGCCTCGTCGTTAGTGAGGATAAGACCGCCGCGCGGACCGCGGAGAGTCTTATGGGTTGTAGTCGTAACTATATCGGCATAGGGAACGGGAGACTTATGGAGTCCCGCGGCAACAAGTCCTGCGATATGAGCCATATCGACCATAAACATCGCGCCGTTTTCGTGGGCAATTTTTCCCATTATTTCAAAATCAATCTCTCTCGGATAAGCGGAAGCGCCCGCAACGACAAGCTTCGGAGAATTCTCTTTAACAAGTCTTTCAAACTCCGCATAGTCGATAAAGCCGTCGCCGTTAACTCCGTAAGGAACGAAGTTAAAATACTTACCCGAAAGGTTTACGGGCGAGCCGTGAGTAAGGTGACCGCCGTTATCGAGCGCCATACCCATTACCGTATCGCCGGGATTGAGCACTGCGAAATAAGCGGCAATATTTGCCTGAGCGCCGGAATGAGGCTGAACGTTCGCAAACTTAGCTCCGAAAAGCTCGCAGGCGCGTTTAATGGCGATATCCTCTGCGATATCAACGTACTGGCAGCCGCCGTAATAACGGTGGGACGGATAGCCCTCGGCGTACTTATTGGTAAGCACGGAGCCCATAGCAGCCATAACCTGAGGCGAAACGAGGTTTTCGGACGCGATAAGCTCGATGTTCTCGCGCTGACGCTTAAGCTCGAGAGCCATAGCTTCGGCAACCTCTCTGTCGGTTTCGGCTACCTTAGAGATTGAATCGTAGTAATCGGAATACATAGTTTAGTCCTCCATTGATTTAGTTATAATAATACTTGTATATAATATCATAATAATAGTCAATATAC
>JAILGO010000028.1 GCA_024696725.1 Eubacterium sp.
TACAAGATTTGCGGATACTTTCCCGAAGCGCTTTTTCGACGTCGGTATTGCGGAGCAGCACGCCGTAACCTTTTCTGCGGGACTCGCAAGAAACGGTATGTTACCCGTGTTCGCCGTATATTCAACTTTCCTTCAGCGCTCATACGACCAGCTTATTCACGACGTAGCGATGCAGAAGCTTAAGGTTATATTCTGTATCGACAGAAGCGGCTTCGTCGGCTCCGACGGCGAAAGCCATCACGGTCTGTTCGATACGTCGTTTCTTATGAGCGTCCCCGATTTGACAGTATTTTCACCCTCCTGCTTTGAGGAGCTCAGGTCAATGCTGTATCAGGCTCTCTATAAAGAAAAATATGCCGTCGCTATACGCTATCCGCGGGGCGGAGAGTGCATTATGCCCGAGGGCTATACTTATGAAAAAGAGGACTATACCGTGTTCGGAGACGAAAGTAATCCGAAGTGTATAGTTACCTACGGACGTGAGTTTGAACAGTGCCGCTCTGCGCTGGACAGTATCGACGGAGCTTATATTATCAAGCTCAATAAAATCAAGCCGCTCAATCCCTCTGTGTACGAGCATATTCAAAACGCAGAAACCGTATTTTTCTTTGAAGAGGGAATTAAAAGCGGCGGCGTCGGCGAGGTGTTTGCCGCAGGTCTTGAGGAGTACGGCATTAAAGCCGCCTTCCGTCATATCTGCGTGAATGACGAATTCGTAAAGCACGCATCCGTTGACGCACAGATTAAAAAATACAGACTGGACAAGGCTTCCGTTATAGAAGAGGTAAACGGTATTAATGAGTAAAAAAATAAGACTTGACGTAGCCGTGTTTGAAAAGGGCTTCGCACCGTCAAGGGAAAAGGCGAAAGCTATCATAATGGCGGGTCAGGTTTACGTAAATAATCAGAAAGCGGATAAAGCGGGCTTCGAGGTTAAGCCCGACGACGTAGTAGAGGTAAGGGGTAATACCCTGAAGTACGTGTCGCGCGGCGGGCTGAAGCTTGAAAAGGCTATGGAGCGTTTTCCGCTTACGCTTGAGGGTAAAATATGTATGGACGTCGGCGCCTCAACGGGCGGCTTTACCGACTGTATGCTTCAGAACGGAGCGGTTAAGGTTTACAGTATAGACGTCGGCTACGGTCAGCTTGCGTGGAAGCTTCGCTGCGACGAACGCGTCGTAAATCTTGAAAGAACAAATTTCAGGTACTGTACCCGTGAACAGGTTCCCGACGAAATCGGTTTCGCCTCGGTCGACGTGTCGTTTATCTCGCTTAAGCATATACTTCCCGTGCTCGCTTCTCTTCTCAGCGCCGACGGCGAGGCGGTATGCCTTATAAAGCCTCAGTTTGAAGCGGGTAAGGAAAAAGTAGGTAAAAAAGGAGTAGTACGCGATTTATCCGTACATCTCGAGGTCGTGAATAACGTTATATCAATGGCGCTTGAAAACGGCTTCTGCGTTTGCGGGCTCGAGTTCTCGCCCATTAAAGGACCCGAGGGAAATATTGAATATTTAATATATCTTAAAAAATCCGCAGAGCCCGCGCTCAGCGACGGGGTTGACCCAGCGGCTCTTGTAAATCAGTCACATCTGGAGCTTGATAAGTGATGAAAATTTCTGTTTATCCAAATCTCAATAATAAGGGCGTTAAGGAACTTTGCGATGAAATTGTCGCTAAGCTTGTTTCTCTCGGCGCAGAGGTAGAAATTGAAGGCGATTTCGATTCCTGCGACGCAGTTATAGCCGTCGGCGGTGACGGCACAACGCTTAACGTAGCAAAGCGAGCCTCGCTTTCGGGTAAGCCCACTCTCGGAATCAACGCCGGACGGCTCGGCTTTATGAGCGGTCTTGAACGAAATGAGCTCGACCTGCTGTCTAACCTGATTGAAGGTAATTACAAGGTCGAGGAGAGAATGATGCTTAAAGCCGAGATAATCGAAAACGGAAAAACCGTCTTTTCCGATATCTGTCTTAACGACGCGGTTATTTCAAGAGGCTATCTCGCAAGGCTTATTGATATTTACGTCTCGAGCGAGGGAAGGCACGTTACGAGCGCAAGAGCGGACGGTATGATAGTTTCGACCCCGACGGGCTCTACCGCTTATTCTATGGCGGCGGGCGGTCCTGTCGTCGCTCCCGATACAAATTGCTTTATAGTAACTCCGATTTGCCCTCACTCGCTTGTTAACAGGAGTATAGTTTTCTCCTCGGATAAGGAGCTTACTCTTACCGTCGGCGACGAACAGAATAATAACTCCTATCTTTCAATCGACGGCGCGGATTCGGTACCCGTTACTTCCGATTCGGAGGTAGTGATTTCCCGCTCGGAGTATTCAACAAAGCTGATAAAACTGAAACCCGATAATTTCTATGAAATTTTAAATAAAAAAATTATAGAAAGGCGCAACTGATATATGAAAAAGAGAAGACAGGCAAAGATTTTAGAGTTGATTGCGAATAATGAAATCGAAACCCAGGAGGAGCTTCAGGACTATCTTTTAAAGTACGGCTTTGAGGTTACGCAGGCTACTATTTCAAGGGATATAAAGGAGCTTCGTCTTGTTAAGGATTTATCGTCTAAGGGAAGATACGTTTATTCAACGGGCAAAAAGCGCAAAAATAACGTAAACTACCGTGCGGGCGGAATATTCAGCGAAAGCATAATCAATATAGATTACGCGCTTAATACAATCGTTATTAAGTGCTTTTCGGGTATGGCTAACGCCGCCTGTGCCGCAATCGACAGTATGGATAACGACGAGGTGCTCGGAACAATCGCGGGCGACGATACGATTTTTATGCTCTGCCGAAGCGAGGAGCAGGCGAGAGAGTTCACAGAAAAGCTTAAGGAAATGTTAAATGCTTAACCATCTCAGTATTGAAAATATTGCCGTAATAGAAAAGGCTGAAATAGATTTTTCAAAAGGGCTTAACGTCCTGACGGGTGAAACGGGCGCGGGTAAGTCTATCGTTGTAGACAGTATCAACGCGGTTTTAGGCGAGCGTACATCTAAAGAGCTCGTGCGTCACGGGGCGGAAAGCGCTTTTGTAAGCGCTGTCTTTGAGGACGTCGGAAGCGAGGTGCAGTCGAAGCTGACGGAGTTTGACCTTGCCGACGAGGACGGCGCGCTTATTATTTCGCGTAAAATCAGTGCTCAGGGAAAGTCGACCTGCCGCGTAAACGGCTATCCCTGTACTGCGTCGATGCTTCGCGAGATAAGCGCTTCGCTCGTTAATATCCACGGTCAGCACGACAGCCAGGCGCTTCTTAATCCCGACGCGCATTATCACTTTATTGATATGCTCTGCGATTCGGAGAATCCGCTTGAAGAATATAAAGCCGCGTTCAGACGGCTTGTAACCGTAAGAAAAAAGCTTAAGGAGCTCACAGCCGACGCCGACGATAAGGACAGACAGCTTGAGCTTTTAAGCTATGAAATAAAGGAGCTGACCGACGCTGATATAAAAGTCGGGGAGCGCGAAGAGCTTAAAAAACGCCGCGCGGTGATTATGAATTCACAGTCCGTCGTAAACGCCGTAAACGCAGTTCTTTCGGCTCTTTCGGGCGACGACGAGAGCTCGGGAATTGAAACCCTCTGCGCGACTGCGGTAAGAGAAGCTGAGTCCGTAGCGTCTGTAAGCGGAGAGCTCACGGCGCTTTATAATAAGCTTAACGAGCTTGCCGACGTCAGCGAAAGCGTTAAGGATATCGCTGAGTCTGCGCTTGACTCCGCCGATTACAGCGAGGCGGAGCTTGAAAGAATTGAAGAGAGGCTTGATTTGCTTTACCGTCTTTCCGCAAAGTACGGCGAGAGTGAGGAGGATATGCTCTCATATCTTGAAAACGCCGAAAACCGGAGAAGCTCTATCGTGAATTCCGACGAGGAGATTGTAAAACTCAGCTCCGAATACGATACCGCTTACGAAGATACGGTTGAAAAGGCGAAAGCTCTATCCGCTTACAGACAGGAAACGGCGAAACGCTTTGAAAAGGACGTTAAAGCACAGCTTGAATACCTCGATATGCCGAAAATTCAGTTTACGGTAAGCTTTGACAGGGGAAACCTTTCCTCGAACGGCTTTGATAAAATTGAATTTCTTATATCAACTAACCCCGGCGAGCCGCCTAAGCCGCTTGCAAAAATTGCTTCGGGCGGCGAGCTTTCAAGAATTATGCTTGCCATTAAGAATATACTCGCGGGACGCGACAGCGTTCAGACGCTTATATTTGATGAAATTGATACGGGCGTTTCGGGACGTGCGAGCCGTAAAATCGGCTTGAGGCTTAAGAATACCGCCGAGCATACTCAGGTTATATGCGTTACTCATTCGGCTCAGATTGCCTCCTGCGCCGATAATCACCTGCTTATTACAAAGCAGTTTGAAAACGGAAGAACCTATACCTACGTAAGCTCGCTTGACTTTGAAGAAAGAAAGCGCGAGCTTGCGAGAATTATGGGCGGTATAGAGATTACCGATACGCTTCTTAAATCAGCCGAGGAGCTTCTTAAGGGCGAAGACTGAGAATAAAAAATACTTGCATTTAATCTGTGTTTTATTTATAATGTATAAAAATATCGGAGGAAAGACCAATGGGTGTATATGAAGAATTAGTTGAACGCGGTCTTATCGCGCAGGTCACTAACGAAGAAGAAATAAGAGAAATGGTTAACGCAGGAAAGGCTAAGTTCTATATCGGCTTTGACTGTACCGCCGACAGCCTTACCGCAGGTCACTTTATGGCGCTTACGCTGATGAAGCGTCTTCAGGAAGCGGGAAATCAGCCGATAGCTCTTATCGGCGGCGGAACCACTATGATAGGCGACCCCTCGGGAAGAAGCGATATGCGTAAAATGCTTACCCGCGAGGATATCGACCATAACGCCGAGTGCTTCAGAAAGCAGATGGAGCGTTTTATTGAATTCGGCGAGGATAAGGCAATTATGGTTAATAATGCCGACTGGCTTCTCGACCTTAACTACGTCGAGCTTTTAAGAGAGGTCGGAACCTGCTTCTCGGTTAACAATATGCTTCGTGCCGAGTGCTATAAGCAGAGAATGGAAAAGGGTCTCTCGTTCTTCGAATTCAACTATATGATAATGCAGAGCTACGACTTCTATTATCTCTTCCAAAATTACGGCTGCAATATGCAGTTCGGCGGCGACGACCAGTGGAGCAATATGCTCGGCGGAACGGAGCTAATCCGTAAAAAGCTCGGTAAGGACGCCCACGCTATGACTATTACTCTTCTCACGGACTCACAGGGAAGAAAAATGGGTAAAACCGCAGGAAACGCCGTATGGCTTGACGCTGAAAAGACAAGTCCTTACGATTTCTATCAGTACTGGCGAAACGTTGAGGACGCCGACGTTCTCAAGTGTATAAGAATGCTTACCTTCCTTCCGATGGAGGAAATAAGAAAGATGGATTCCTGGGAGGGCGCTCAACTTAATACCGCTAAAGAGATTCTCGCGTTTGAGCTTACAAAGCTCGTTCACGGCGAGGAGGAGGCTCTTAAGGCTCAGACCGCCGCAAGAGCGCTGTTCGCAGGCGGCGCAGATGACAGTAATATGCCTACGACTCAGCTTACCGACGAAGATTTTGAGGACGGAAAAATAACCGTGCTTTCAATGATGGTTAAGGCTGAAATGATTAAGTCAAACGGCGAGGGAAGACGCCTTATCCAGCAGGGCGGCGTAACCGTTGACGATAAAAAAATAAGCGACGTTTTCACATCGCTCACTAAAGACGAAATCGCAGAAGGCGTAATCGTTAAAAAGGGTAAAAAGGTATTCAGAAAGTTTACTCTGTAATTTTCATTCAGAACTAAAAAAGCTCCGCAGATGTTCTGCGGAGCTTTTCTTATTTAATGTTTGCCGCCTGATACGCAACTCCGAGAAGCGCCGCGTCGTTAGCAAGCTTTGAGCGTACTATCGTTACGTCTCTGTAATTCGGCATAAGGCGGTTATAGATTTTTCTGTCGATTAAATCTATAATGTATTTCTCGTTCATTATTCCTCCGCCGAGAACAATCATCGACGGATTGAAAATGTAGATTATATTCATAAGACCGATTATAATCTCGTCAACCCACTTATCTATTTCGGAGCGGATTTCGGGTTTGGAGAACTGCTCGGTTTCGAATATATTGAAAGCGTCGAGCTCCTCATCGGAAACCCTGTTGACCGCGTTGATAAGCGCGTTAGCAGAGGCGTAGCATTCGTAACAGCCCTCGCCGCCGCAGCTGCATTGTTTGCCGCCCGCGTGAGTTATCATGTGACCTATTTCGCCCGCCGACGAGCCGTGTCCCTTGTATAGTCTGCCGTCCGCAAAAATTGCTCCGCCGATACCCGTGCCGTAGGTGATACAGATAAAATCGTCCTGATTTTTAGCGGCGCCGAACATAGCCTCGCCCATAGCGGCGGCGTTAACGTCGTTTTCAACGAAGGTGGGAATACCCGTGCGGTTTTCGATAAGCTTTTTAACCATCATTCCCGTGTAATAGGGAATATAACCGGGCGCGTTTACGACTATACCGTTTTCGCTGTCTACCTGACCGCAGGTAGAAACTGCAACGCGGTCGATATTATCGAAACTTTCTATTATATCTATGATTTTTTCGATAAGCTCCTGACCGCCCTTTTCCGCTTCGGTAGCTACCTTGTGCGTTTCAAGAAGCTTGAAATCATCTCCCACGATACCGTACTTGACGAAGGTACCGCCGATATCAAAGGTTAAAATCCTCATAGTCTACCAACTCCAAAAACTTTTCTATTTTAATTATAACAATAAATTATTTCAAATTCAATATATTATTGAAAAGTTACTCGTTTTATGTTATTATATTACAAAATGATTACATTCGGAGAAAACTATGAGTGATGAAGAAAAGCTTGTCACCGAACGGGACAGGCAAAAAACCGATAACGAGGAAATAAAGGAATTCAATAAAGAGGTGCTTAAAAGACCCGACAGCCCGCTTATCGTACATAAAAAGGGCGACGCGTCTTACGAGGAGGATACCTCGGCTTTTGAAATGAATGAAACCCATACCGACGAAAGCCGTCCTACCCTCGTGCGCCACAGATTCAGAAAAGAGAAGAAGAGCAAAAAGGGAATATTCGTTTTTATCTTTATCGTTTTTCTTATCGGCGGCGTTTTCGCGGGACTCTACTATACGGGTAATATTACCTTTACTCCTAAAGAGGATACCGCCGCGACGACGGTTGTATCGACGACGGAAACAACGACGTCGCTTGTTGATAATTATAAGGGTAAAATAGTCGTAAAGGATACTTATATCTTCGTTGACGGTGAAGAGGTTAACGGTATTGAGGGACTTCAGAAGGCTCTTAAGTACGTCGAGCCGAGCCCTACGGCTTATGAGATTGTCGACGAGCACGCTAACTCTGATTTCCTTAACGGCGACGTGCTTTTAATACTTGAAAAAATGAATTTCTTTGACTCGACAACGACCGTAACGCACGTCGAAAAAACAGGTCTGATTGCTGAGGCTGAAACTACAACGCTTCCGCCCGAAACTACAACGAAAAAGAATAATAAAAAGAATAACAAGAAGAATAACAAGAAAAAGAAAAAACAGGGTTAAATAAAAGAGTGCGGTTTTCCGCACTCTTTTTGCTTTTTTGTCATATTATGAAGTATATCGGAGGCTGATAATATGACAATGGATAAATGGGTTAAGAAAAATCTCGGAAAGGGAATTGACTACGACGGCGCTTACGGCGTACAGTGCGTCGATTTGATAAAAAGCTTTATAAAGAACGTTCTCGGCGTTACTCCTCAGTCTATCGGTAACGCTATCGAATACTATAATAAGCGTAATACCTCGCCGTATCTGAAAAAGAATTTCAGGTGGTTCGGTTATAAAAAGGGTTTCGTACCCGAAAAGGGAGATATCTGCGTTTTCTCTACAAAAAGCGGACTCGGTCACGTAAGCGTCGCAACGGGCGCAGGAAACGCCGGTTACTTTTATTCCTACGACCAGAATTATCCAAGGGGAAAGCACGAGCCGATGACTAAAATAAAGCATAGCTACGCTTCGCTTCTCGGCGTACTGAGACCTTATAATCAAACCGATATTAAAACTAATAAGCCGAGCGTAAATAAAGGAAAAAGCTGCGTTTTCACAACGCGGCCCTACTGTCGTGCAAATATAAAAAGCAAGGCGGTTTATAAGGTGAGCGACCTCTCCGCTTTTACGTCCGACAGCGCCGCAAGGCTTAAAAAGGGAACTTCCGTAAAAGCCGAAAGCGTGATAACCGTAAACAATAATATCTGGATTAGCTATAAGCTCGGCGGAAGAAAGGTCTGGTCGCTTGTTTATAATTACGCTAAGGATAAACCGTATATTAAATAAAGGACTAAATTAAAATTTATGTCTTGACATTCACTGAAACATTAGTTATAATATCAAGGCATAGTAAACGGCCCGGTAGTTCAGTTGGTTAGAACGCCAGCCTGTCACGCTGGAGGTCGACGGTTCGATCCCGTTCCGGGTCGCCAGATATATGCTGATATAGCACAGGCGGTAGTGCGCATCCTTGGTAAGGATGAGGTCGGCAGTTCGAGTCTGCCTATCAGCTCCAAAAAAGACTGACACGGTTTTCCGTGCCGGTCTTTTTTAATAGTGTTTTCAGACTTGAAACGAAACACCGCGCAACAACCGGAATTAGCCGCGATTTTAAGTTCAACGAAAATTTTCTTCTGTACAAAATATCTGTATGTGTTATAATTATAAAAACACTTAAGAAAAGGAATCCGTATGAAAGACTTACATGTTCACATTGAACGCGGAGAATACAACAGAGAATGGATTGAGCGGTTTATTGAAAAGGCTGCGGAAATGCAGCTTGAAGAAATCAATCTTCTCGAGCACACGGTAAGGATAAAGGAGTTCCATCCCTGCTTTAAGGAAGCGCGCGAATACAGCCTTTATCAGAAAAAATGGTTCGACTCAAAAAGGGAACAGGCTCATTCTCTCGCCGAGTATAAAGCCCTTATAGACGAGATAAAAAGTAAAACCTATCCCGTCAGGGTGAATTTCGGTCTTGAGGTCTGCTGGTTTGAGCAGCATAAGGATTATATAGGAGAGCTTGTTTCCGAATGCGGTTTGGATTACGTTCTGGGCTCGGTCCACTGGATAGATAACTGGACGTTTAACCAGCGCAAGTATCAGTGGCTCGGCAAGGACGTCAACAAGCTCTATAGAAGGTATTATGAAATGTCGAATACCCTGATTGAAAGCGGAATTTTCGATATTATCGCCCACCCTGATTTGATAAGTTGCCACGGGCTCTATCCCGATATGAGTCTTAAAGACATTTACCGCGAACTCTGTAAAAACGCTAAGGCTCACGGCGTAGCCGTTGAAATGAATACGTCAAAGGGACCCGGACTTAACCCCGAATTCCTTGAAACAGCAAAAGGGGAAGGCGTAACCTTTTCAGCCGGCTCCGACGCTCACAGACCTGAGGACGTCGGAAGAAGCATTAAAGACGTGTATAAAATTTTAAAGGGAACGGATATTCTTTAATCCGTTCCCTAGTTTTATTCATTTTCGTGAAGAACCCTGTAAAGCCTGTCGGGGTAGTCGCTCATTATACAGTCCGCGCCGACTGACGAAAGATACTTTAACTGCCTTTCGCTGTTGACCGTCCAATACTGAACGGCGATATTGTGGCTGTGCGCGTAGTTAATAACTCTCGCCGTGCCTAAGTTAACTAAAAATCTGAGATAAAGATTATACGGAACCTGAAGCGCGATGTATTTCGGCTCAAAATTCTTTTTGTTGAAAAGCGACGCGTTGAAGAAGGTGATTACCTCCTTAATTGTCGCGCTGCGCTTCAGCTCGGGATGATGCTCGTCTACGTATAATGAAACCTCCTCCTTGAAAGTTCCGAATATTACCTTGTCGAGCAGGTTTCGCTCTTTAAGAATGCCGACGAGAATATCGACGCCCTTTTTGCCGAGCTCGCCGCCGTTTTTTATTTCGATTATATAATCGTAATCGCCGTTAGCCATAATGTAATCAAGAACGTCCTCGACGCGGAGAATTCTTAAATCGTCCGGTACGTCGTCGCCCTTAAGGTCGGCGTACGGCTTTTCGCCGTCAATATTCTTAAAGTTTGCGCCTATGTTGAGCTTCCTTAATTCTTCGTAGGTGTAGTTTTCGGGACGCGCCTTTTTTATACCGAAAACCTCGCGGCTGTCGGTAGTCCTGTCGAGCGTGTCGTCGTGAAGAAGAATTAAAACGTCGTCTTTTGTTATATGTAAATCGAATTCAAAAACGTCTATGTTGAAGTCGTCGTTTTCTATACAGTTCTTAAACGCAAGCATCGACTCCTCGGGCGCGATGCCGCCTCCGCTTCTGTGAGCGCTGATATACGGTTTTCCGTCGGTTTCGATGTATCTGTTCGTATGCTCGTACTGCTTTATGTTTTCAGGATTTGAATACCAGAAGGTCGAAACTGCGTCGCATAAAAGAACGACGGCAAGAAGAATAAGAACAATCCTTTTTGCGCTGAGCTTCTTCTTCGCTTTTACAGCGTTTTCCATAAAAACACCCCCTAATAAAATATTTTAACAAATAATAAAGTTTAATTCAATATTTAAATTTCTTAAAAACAAAAAGCACTCGTCTGAGTGCTTTTTATGGCGCAGAGGGTGGGATTCGAACCCACGTGGGCGTGAACCCAAACGGTTTTCAAGACCGCCTCGTTATGACCACTTCGATACCTCTGCATTTAATGCTTGATTATATTACCATAACTCATAAATATTGTCAAGAATTAATTTAGCTTAATTAAACTTTGGTATTGACTTTTTTAATACTATATGATAAAGTATTAAAGCACGATAAGTGTAAAACTTGACAGGTAAAACTAAGTCACACGCAGAAGTACTCAAGTTGGTGACGAGGCGCCCCTGCTAAGGGCGTAGGTCGGGTAACCGGCGCGAGAGTTCGAGTCTCTCCTTCTGCGCCAAATAATAAAAGACCGCTTCTGCGGTCTTTTGTTATTTCATACAAAAGAGAGACGAGAAACGAACTCCAAGAAGGCAGCTGCAGGCTGACTGATTGGGAGAAAGCTCCGGTGGACTGTTTCGTTGCTGAGAAGAGAGTCTCTCCTTCTGCGCCAAAAACGAGAGCACCCATTTCGGGCGCTCTTGTTTTTTGCCTTATGAGTAAGTTAAAAGCCGCCTGAAAAGGCGGCTTGTTACTTGGATTATTCGCTTTCCTGTTCTTCGCTCTCGCTGAGCTTTGCGAAGCACTCACTGCAGTAAACGGGGCGGTCTTCTTTAGGTTCAAAAGGAACCTGACAAGCTTTTCCGCATTGTGCGCAAACAGCGTCGTGCATTACTCGCGGAGCTTTGGCTGCTGCTTTCCTTTTGTCTCTGCAAGCCTTGCAACGCTGCGGTTCGTTTACAAAACCCTTTTCAGCGTAGAACTCTTGCTCTCCTGCAGTGAAAACAAATTCGTTGTTGCATTCTTTGCAAACTAAAACTTTGTCTTCGTACATTTTCCATTTCTACCTCTCTAAAGATTTTGCCGGGGGAAAATGGTTAAAGATATTGCCTTGCAGTGATATGAGCAAAGTCTTAAACCTTGATGCTGGGGAAATATTCAAAAAGTAACTCCCTTGAGTTTCTTACGAATACGCTGAATTGCGTTATCGACGGATTTCGGTGAATTACCGAGCTTTTCGCCGATTTCATTGTAGCTGCAACCGATAATGTACAGCCTTAAAACCTCATTCTCAAAGTGCGACAGTTTTTCCTGCAGTATATCGGTTAACGCCGATACGCTGATGCTTGCAAGATATTCGTCTTCTGCGCTGACGACATAGCGGCTTTTAGGGTCGACGTCGTCGATATGTACTATCATATCCGGGGGAATTGATTTTTGAGTGTTAATTTTATTTAACGCTATAATCACCGAGTTTTTAATACATACTGCTGCGTACGTTTTAAAGCTTGCTCCCTTGTCGGAATTATAGGATTTAATCGCGGCGAGAAGACCTATCATGCCTTCCTGGAATAAATCATCGAATTCAAGCGGCACGTTTTTAAACTGTGCGACGATTTTTCCGACGAAGCCTCTGTACCTTTCGATATACGCGTTTAAAGCGCCGTCGTTTCCCGCTTTGATTTCGTTGAGAAGCTCGTCGTCCGTTAGTTCTGTAAATTTAGACATAAGCTCCTCCCCGATATAAAATACTATAGTACAAATTCAATAATATATCAAATTATAAAAATAGTCAACTGTTTTTAAAGATAATAGACATTTATGCTTAAACTTTTTCGTCAGACGTTAAACCTGAAGAGTACGATGTCTCCGTCCTTCATTACGTATTCCTTGCCCTCGCTTCTTACGAGTCCTTTCTCTTTCGCCGCGTTCATGCTTCCGCACGCCATAAGGTCGTCAAAGGCTACGACCTCGGCTCTGATAAAACCGCGCTCGAAATCGGTATGTATTTTACCCGCAGCCTGAGGAGCCTTCGTTCCTTTCTTTATCGTCCACGCTCTGACCTCCGGCTTTCCGGCGGTTAAAAAGCTAATTAAGCCGAGAAGGGAATAGCTCTTCTTTATAAGTCTGTCAAGACCTGACCTCTCGAGTCCCATATCCTCGAGGAACATCTGTCTTTCGCCCTCGTCAAGCTCTGAGATTTCAGCTTCCATTTCCGCACAAATCGGGAAGGTTTCGCTGCCCTCCGCGTCGGCGATTTCCTTTACCGCAAGGTAGTATTTGTTGTTTTCGATACCGTCGATAAAATCGTTTTCGCCCATATTGCAGGCGTAGATAACGGGCTTAACGGTAAGAAGCGAAACGTCCCTGAGATATTCCTCCTCCTTTTCGCTTATTTCAACCGCTCTCGCCGTCTTTCCGCTTTCCATTTCGGACGAGAGCCTTTCAAGAAATTCTACCTCTGCGGCAATTGTCTTGTCGCCCTTCATCGCCTTCTTTCTGCTGTCGATTCTTCTTGAGAGAATTTCAAGGTCGGAAAGAATAAGCTCAAGATTGATTGTCTCGATATCTCTCGCCGGATCGACGCTTCCGTCAACGTGAGTAATATCGTCGTTTTCAAAGCATCTTACTACGTGAATAACCGCGTCTACCTCTCTTATGTGAGATAAGAATTTGTTTCCGAGTCCCTCGCCGTTGCTCGCACCCTTTACAAGTCCGGCTATGTCGACGAATTCTATCGTCGCAGGAGTGAACTTGTCGGGGTCGTACATTTCCGCGAGCTTATCAAGTCTCTCGTCGGGAACGCTTACCATTCCGACGTTCGGCTCAATGGTGCAAAACGGATAGTTAGCGCTCTGCGCTCCCGCGTTCGTAATCGCGTTAAAAAGTGTGCTTTTTCCTACGTTCGGTAATCCTACCATTCCAAGCTTCATTGTGTTAACCTTCCTGTGTTTATTCTATAGCAGCCTTTCCTGTGTTGACCGCTTTGATTCTTTCGTAAATATCCTTCGGGAATTTTTCTTTTCTCTCATAGCTGTAAAGACCGTTCTGCTCCTGCTCGATATCGTAAAGCTGAGTGTAGCAGAAGCCGAAGAATTTTTCGTTTCCGAGAAGCGCCTCCGTGAGTCCTCTGTATCTCTCGAAAAACTCCTCCCCGGTCGTTACGTCGTTTCCGTAACCCCACGCCTTGTGCTGCTTGTCGGTCTCCCACTTTATGCCTCCGTATTCGCTCATAAATACGGGCTGACCGCCGTATACCTGCCTGCCGGGATTATCGTTAAGCACATGCTGATAAAGCTCGCCGCCGCTGATAAAACGGTCGTAGCTTTTTTTGAACTCGTCGGTCTTATACCGGTAATCGTGCAGGTCGAAAATATCCGTCTTAACGTGAAAGTTTCCGCTTGTGTCAATGCACGGACGGGTGATATCTAACGATTTAGTGAAATCGTAAACCGTAGCGAGCAGCGGGTCGTACTGCTTTCTGCCCTTGTAATCCCACGTTTCGTTAAACGGACACCAGCCGATAATTGACGGGTGATTGAAATCGCGCTCTAAAGCTTCCTTCCATTCGCTAAGGAAAATATCCACGCTCCTCGGGTTCGAATAATCAAGTCCCCAGTTCGGATATTCACCCCATACGAGATAACCCTCTCTGTCGCAGAAATAGAGAAATCTCGGGTCGAATACCTTCTGGTGAAGCCTTGCTCCGTTGAAGCCGAGAGCCTTTGAAATCTTTATATCGTTTAAAAGCTCTTCGTCGTTTTCAGCCGTGTAGATTCCTTTTTTATAGAAGCCCTGGTCAAGAACGAGCCTTTGAAAAACGCTTTTACCGTTAATTAAAAACTTCATTCCCTTAAGTTCAACGCTTCTCATTCCGAAGTAGCTTTTTACCTCGTCTTTTCCGAAGCTGAGCTTTAAATCGTAAAGCCTGCCGTTTCCCGCTTCCCAGAGCTGAACGTCGTCAAGCATAAGCTTTAAAATGCAGTAACCCGAGGCGTTTCCGGTAGCTGAGCTTCCGACTTTTTTACCGTCGTAAAACGCCTCGATTTCAAGCCTTCCGCTTCCCGAAAGCTCGCTTATAACCGTGACGCTTCCGTCGTTTATATCGGGATAAATTCTGAAATTCTTTATGTAGCTTGCGGGAGTGTATTCAAGATAAACGCTCTGCCATATACCCGTAGTTCTCGTGTAATCGCAGCCGTGGCTCTTAAGCTTTTCGCTTTGCTTGCCTCTGCAGATATACGGGCTTTTTTCGTTATCCTCACAGTATATAAAAATCTCGTTATCGCCGTCAGTTACGAAATCGGTGATTTCGGCGCGAATCGGCGTATATCCTCCGCGGTGACGAGCGCACGGCTTACCGTTGACAAGCACGGTTGTAAGATAGTCGGCGGCTCCGATATTAAGAAATACGCGTCTGCCGTTTTTAGCTATGTTAACGGTCTTTTTGTAGACGGCAGTAGCTATAAAGCCTGTCTCGCCTATACCCGAAAGACAGCTCTGAATACAAAACGGAACGTTGATTGTATACCTGTAACCGTTCTTCAGCGCTTCTCTTGCCGCAACGGCTTCGCCGCTGTCCTTGCTCAGCGTTTTGCCCGAACGGACCGCCTTTGTATAATCGAATTTCCATTCTCCGTTAAGCAGTACAAAGGCTTCTCTCTCAAACTGCGGATTCGGATGTTGTGATATGTTCATAATCTCATCCTTTCGTTTTGTTCTGCGAGGTATTAAGTATACTATACATCAAAACAAATATTTTTACAAGTTTAATGCTTGACATTAATCCTTCAATGAACTAAAATATGATTTACTATTCAGAGGGGAGGAGCTATTATGGAGCTTACGGGCGCACAAATTGTTCTTGAGGTTTTAAAAGAGCAGGGCGTGGATACAATTTTCGGTTATCCGGGAAGTACGATACTTGATATATATGACGAGCTTTATAAATACGGCGATGCTTTCAGGCATATTCTCACCTCTCACGAGCAGGGAGCGGCGCACGCCGCGGACGGTTATGCGAGAGCAACGGGCAGGGTAGGAGTTTGCTTTGCTACGTCAGGTCCCGGCTCGACTAATCTTGTTACGGGTATAGCTACCGCCTATCTTGATTCAATCCCGATTGTCGCCATTACCGCTAACGTGGCTAACGGCTTAATCGGGCGCGATACCTTTCAGGAGGTAGATATAACGGGCATTACGATGCCGATAACGAAACACAATTTTCTTGTTAAAAAAGCCGAGGACCTTGCTCCCGTAATCCGCCGTGCGTTTAAAATCGCTATGAGCGGAAGAAAAGGTCCCGTAGTAATAGATATTCCTAAAGACGTTACCGAGGAAAAATGCGAATATACTCCCGAGCCGCCTCAGACTCCGAAGGAGACTCCGCTTCCCTCGGAAAGAGCATTTTCAAGAGCCGTCGAGCTTCTTGAAAAAGCCGAAAAGCCGCTTATTTACGCCGGCGGAGGAGCGATTTTGTCGGGAATCGGTCAGGAGCTTATAACCTTCGCGGAAAAGCTTGACGCGCCTGTTGTTACAACTCTTATGGGACTCGGCGCCTTTCCTTACGACCACCCGCTTCATCTCGGACTTATCGGTATGCACGGAAGATATGAGTGTAATAAGGCTGCTAACGACTGCGACGTTCTTGTAACCTGCGGCGCGAGATTTTCGGACCGCGTTGCGAGCAGCAGAAAGAAGTTTGCTCCGAATGCCGAGATTCTTCATATTGATATCGACGCCGCCGAAATGGATAAAAACATTAATTCGAATTACCATCTGAGAGGCGACCTTAAGGATATTATTCCCGAGCTTACGAAGCGTATAGTTCAGCTTGACCATACTGAATGGAAGGTCGGTATAAACTCGTTCAGACATCCGTTTGAACAGGCTCAGCTCGGCGATTTCGTAAATCCTCAGACGCTGATTGAAAAAATAGATAAGCTGACTTCCGACGACGCCGTTATCGTAACCGACGTCGGACAGCATCAGCTCTGGACGGCGCAGTTCTACCGCTTTAAAGCCCCCGGTACGTTTCTGTCCTCGGGCGGTCTCGGTACGATGGGCTATTCTCTCGGCGCAGCTATCGGCGCTAAAATCGCTCAGCCCGACAGGGAGGTAATAATGTTTTCCGGGGACGGCGGCTTCCACATGAATTTATCGGAGCTCGCAACGGTTGCTTCGTATAATATTCCGCTTAAAATGTTCATAATGAATAACAGCGTGCTCGGTATGGTTCGTCAGTGGCAGACTCTTTTCCACGGCGGACGCTATTCCGAAACCGAACCTAAAAGAAAAACGGATTTCTGCGCCGTTGCCGAGGCATTCGGCGTTAAAGCTCTGCGTATAAATACTAATGAGGATATCGACCGCGTGCTTAACGAGGCGTTTTCTTATGACGGCGCGGTGCTCGTTGACTGCCGAATCAGTCCCGAAAGCTGCGTTCTTCCCATGATACCCCCGGGAGGCACTCACAGCGATATAATTGTTGACGTTAAGGAGGCTGAGGAATGAAAGAAAAATTAATACTCTCCGTTCTCGTTGATAACGAAAGCGGCGTACTTCAGCGTATCGCAAGTCTTTTCTCGAGACGCGGTTATAATATCTCCTCGCTTACCGTTTCGGAAACCGAGGACGAAGCCTTTTCGCGTATGACTATCGAGGCGACTACCGAGCCCGAGAATTTTACCCAGATTAAGCGCCAGCTTTCAAAGCTTGAAATCGTAAAAAAGGTAACTGCGCTTGACGATGAGAATTCCGTATCCTCCGAGCTTTTACTCGTTAAGGTTAAGGCTAAGGGCATCCCCGAAAAAAACGCGCTCCTCGCGTTTAACGTAAAGTACGGCGCCCGCGTTCTCGATATTTCGCCGTCTACCGTTACTCTTGAATTTACCGGTACGGGCGATACAATCGACGAGTTCGTGGACTATCTCGAATCCAATTTCGGAATTGTCGAGCTTGCAAGAACGGGTATAACCTCTCTTTTACGCGGAGAGGAATCTTTTACTCAGGATATTATGGAATAAGAGAGGGAAATATTATGGACGAAATATTTTTACTTGATAAAGAAAATCTTCAGAAAGGCTGGGGAGCCGAAGGACAGTACTGGTTCTCCTACAGGAGCTTTGTTGTAAGAGATATTACTCATTTTGCGGATATTGACCGTCCCGAAAATATGAGCGAATCCGAATTTCTGCTTTCTCTCGGTTATATTCCGTATTTCCGCGTAAGCCGTATTGAGCTCGCGAAGGCTTATATTAACGCCGTCGGAAGCAGAAAGCTTAAGGAAAAGCTCGCCGCGGTACCCGACGAGGATTATATAGAAACCTTCTGGAAGTATTTTAACGCTTATAAGCATCTTTCCGAGGGCTTTGAGGAATTTCAGAATAATTACCTCATTAAAAAGGGAATCGACTGGTGCGAGGATAACGCGATTAACTTCAGGGTAGTATAAAAGTAAGAGGGCTTTGAGCCCTCTTTTTTATTTGCGGTTATCTCCGCTTATTTATAATTATTTAATACTTAAAATATTGCATTTACTATTAGTGTATGATATAATATATTGAATTTTAGCGCTTTGGTGAAAGTACGATGTCGGATTTAAGAACGCAAAAAAAGAATCTGTATGTAGATTTAGTTGCAATACTTGCTTTTGCGGCTTTGTTCGGCTGGTTCTTTTACAACGTAAAATTCGGTGTAAATCTAATAGACGAAAACTATTATATAACCGTTGCGAAGCGCTTCGCGGACGGTGAAAGACCTCTCCTCGACGAGTGGCATCTTTCACAGCTCTCTTACCTTTTTCTCGTAATTCCGTATAGGCTGTACGTTGCGCTCAGCGGTTCGCACGAAGGAGCCGTACTGTTTTTCAGATATCTTTTTCTCGCGAGCGAAGCGGCGGTTTTCTGGATAATCTATATTTCGCTTAGAAAATATAAGGGCTATGCTTTAGCCGTTTCGGTTCTTTTCTGCTCTCATATCCCGTTTGCGATTTTTTCTCTGAATTATCATACTATGCCTCAGCAGATGTTCGTTATTATCGCCCTTCTGTTTTTTTTCGAAAAGGAATCAAAGGCCGCGTACATATTCTCGGGAGTGCTTCTCTCGGTTGCCGTGCTTGTCGAGCCGCCTCTTACTCTGGCGTTTATCGTATATTTCGCGGTTTGTATGCTGAGTATTCCTTTAAAGAATACAAGGTTCTTTAAAACTTACGGTTTTATTTTCAGCTTTAAGAGTATATTCTGGGTTTCCGTGGGCGTTGCCGCCTGCGCCGCCGTTTTCCTTGTATTTCTTCAGATAAAGTCGGGCATCGTTAACGTGCTTATGAATATACCGAATCTCGTAAGCGATACGGCGTATAAGCCGAGCTCCTTCGGCGGTGTGTTCCTTAAAATGAAGATAGACGACTTTGTTCTTCTTTACGGGAAGAAATGTCTCGCCGCATTTCTTGTCCTCGTTCCGCTTAATATCGGCGCCGGACGTCTTTCCTTCGGAAAAAGAGCCAAGACTCTTCTGTTAGTGCTTAACTTTGCCGCATTTATATGGACCGCGTCTAACGGACTGTATAACAGAAACAGCTTTGAAGGCGTGGCTGAGCAGGGCCGTGCGGGACTGTTCTGGTTCTGTTTCGTAACTCAGTCAATCCCTGCGTTCTTACTCGGGATTAACCTGTTCCTGCTCTGTAAGAATAAAAACCCGAGACATCTTACCGTTATTCTTCTCGGCGCGGCGGTATCGTTTGCGAACGATTGCTTCTCCGACGTTTCGCTCGGAATCTGCTGCAGCGTGTCTTACGTCGGAACGGCGCTTGTTTTAAGAGAGCTTGTAAACGAAATAAGACCCGAAAGAAAAACGAAGCGTTACGCAGCGTTTGCGCTTGTTATGTGTGCTGTTGTTTGCGCCTGTACCGTATGGAACGGTATGTGCGTATATAAGGTCAGCACCTCGTATTTTACCGAAAGAAAATGCGCGTACGCTCTTAACGAATGGGATTTACTCGAAAGCTCCGAGCCGAAGCTTGATTCAAAAATCGAACGCGGCTCGTATAAAGGAATATATACAATTTCGGAAATTAACGAAAATTATAACGGTATTCAAAACGAAATGCAGTATATAAAAGACCTCGGCTGTAATAATCTCTATATTGCCGCTATATGTCCCAATCTGTATTTTGATTTTGATATGAGGTATTCAGCCTATACGGGCTGGTACAGGGATTTGGACGTGCTGACGAGACAGCGCGAGTTCTGGAGAATCAATCCCGACAGAATACCTGACTATATCTACGTTCCCGTTATCGACAGCTTCGGATACGTCGGCGTAGTGCGCGGGGATGAAAACTGCGAAAAGTATTATAAAGGACGAATGGAGCTTATTGACGAGCTGTTTGATTATGAGCTTACCGAGCTTGAATACGGAAGCCTTCTGAAAGTAACGGGGTATAAGGGATGAGCGTAGTTTTGTATTTTGTTATACCGTGCTATAACGACTCCGATACCCTGCCCGTAAGCGCTCCGGTATTTAAAGCGAAGCTCGGGAGCTTAATCCGTCGGGAGAAGGCTTCTCCGGACAGCAGGCTCGTATTCGTAGACGACGGTTCGTCGGACGGTACGTTTTCGTACCTTCGCGGTATGTGCGAAAGCGATAAAGGAATAATCGCCTTAAAGCTTGACGGAAATTACGGCGAGCAGAACGCTATTCTTGCAGGCACCGAGTACGCCTACAATAAAGGAGCCGAAGCCGTCGTTTCTATCGACAGCGATTTACAGGAGAATATAAACGCCGTAGACGGAATGCTTGATAAGCTTAACGAGGGCTGTGACATTGCTCTCGGCGTACGCTCTGCGCGCGGCGGCGATACTAAAACCGAGCGGTTTATGTCGTCTGCGTTTTATACTCTCAACGGCGCTTTTAAAACGGGACTTGTAAAAGAGCATTCCAATTACCGTATGATGAACCGTAAAGCAATCGCCGAGCTGCTGACCCATAAGGGTGAAACGTATTTTCTTCCGGCTCTCGCTTCCGGGCTTAACGGAAAAAAGGCGTTCGTAAGCTTTGAGCGTAAAAGCAGAGCCGCGGGAGAAAGCAGATATAATTTTAAATCGAAATTAAGGCTTGCCGCGCTTTCAATCTGCTGCCATACAGAGAGAAAGCCCGTGAAAGCAGTTATTGATAAATTCAATATTAAAGAAAAGCTTAACTTTAAAGCGGAATACCGTATAGAGGAAGCTTGCGGAGAATAATATGGACATTAAAGCTAACAGGCTCGACAGAGCATATGAGCTGAGCAAAAATGAATATGAAAAAGCGGCTCTTGACGTGTTGGCTTCAGGCTCTTATATTCTCGGAAAAAAGGTCGAGGCTTTTGAGTTCCGCTTTTCTAAGACTATCGGACGGCGCTTTTGTATCGGCGTCGGAAGCGGATACGACGCGCTTTATATTTCCTTCGTATGCCTTGATATAAAAGCGGGCGACGAGGTTATCGTTCAGGGTAATACCTATATCGCGGTATTCAACGCGCTGAAAGCGCTCGGCGCCGTACCCGTAATCGCAGAACCCGACGAAAACTATATGCTGACCGCGTCGGAAATAGAAAAGCGTATTACGGATAAGACGAAAGCCGTAGTAGTTACTCACCTTTACGGAATGATGACTCCTATGGACGAAATTTCGGCTTTGTGTAAGGAAAAAGGACTCTATCTTGTTGAGGATTGCGCTCAGGCTCATTGCGCAGAGTATAAAGGGAAAAAAGCGGGCTCCTTCGGAGACGTCGGTTGCTTCTCGTTCTATCCTACCAAAAACCTCGGAGCGTTCGGCGACGGCGGCGCGATTGTTACCAATAATATGGGAATTTCCGTTAATGCAAAGTATTTCAGAAATCAGGGTACGGTACGCGGATCGAGCGACGACTGCTGTGAGCCCGGCGGAGTAACCTCAAGACTTGACGAGCTTCAGGCGGCTCTGCTGATTGTAAAGCTGAAGGCATTAAAAACTATTAACGGCGAAAAGAACCGTATCGCCGAACGGTATAACGCTCTTATAACGAACGGAAAAATAAGAAAGCCCGTAGCTTCAGAGGATACGTATAACGTCTATCATCAGTACGTTATAACCTGCGATGAAAGGGATAAGTTAAAGGATTATCTTAAGGAAAAAGGAATCGAAACGATGATTCACTATCCCGTTCCCGCTCATCTTACCGAGGCGTTTGAATATCTCGGAAAAGAGGAGGGCTCCTATCCCGTGACCGAGCGTCTGTGCGACACCGTACTGTCGCTTCCGTGCTATTACGGACTGACCGACGCGGAACAGCAATATATTATTGACGTAATAAACGCTTTTTAGCGGAGGAAATAATATGCGCGAACAGTGTAGATTTATAAAGCTTAAAACCTACTTGGACAAAAGGGGAGCGCTGATTCCCTTCGAGAGCGAAAGGGAAATCCCGTTTGAAATCAAACGGTGCTTCTTTATAAAGCCCGAGGGCGAAAATACCGTAAGGGGCGACCACGCCAACCTTTGCAGCGAGGTGATAATCTGCGTAAGCGGAAGCTGTAAAATTGAATCCGACGACGGAAAAGAGAAAAAGCTTTTTGTTCTCGGCTCTCCCGACTCGGCGCTTTATATTCCGCCGAGAATGTGGAAGAAAATATATGACTTCAGCAGCGACTGTATTCTTCTGGTCGCGGCTGACGAGCGATTTGACGAAACAAGAGTGATAAACAGCTATGAAGAATACCTTAGCGTATTAAAGAGCGAATAAAATATGGTAGTATTGGGAATCGACCCCGGTTACGCGATAGTCGGCTGGGGGATAATTGAATATTCGGGCGGAAGATTCAGAGTGCTCGGCTACGGCGCAATAACCACGGAGGCAAACACCCCGTTTCCTGAGCGCCTTCAGATTATCTATAACGACATGAGCTATCTGTTTGAAAAGTACAAGCCCGACGCGATGAGTATGGAAAAGCTTTTCTATAACTCTAACCAGAAAACCGTTATCGACGTAGCGCAGGCGAGGGGAGTAATTACCCTTGCGGCGCAGATGTACGGTCGCGATATATATGAATATACTCCGCTTCAGGTTAAGCAGTCCGTAACGGGCTACGGAAGAGCGGAGAAGAAGCAGGTACAGGAGATGACTAAGAACATTCTCGGTCTTAATTCCGTACCTAAGCCCGACGATACGGCTGACGCGCTTGCTATGGCAATATGTCACGCGCACGCGAGCGGTTCGTCTATAGGAAGGCTTAACGATATGATTAAAAGACAAAACGGTGATAAACTATGATTTACAGCTTAAAAGGAACTCTTACTTATGCCGAACCGAGCTTTGCGGTTGTCGAATGCTCGGGCGTAGGCTTTAAGTGCTTTATCAGTATGACGACCTTAAGAACGCTCCCGAGCGTCGGTAAAGAGGTCAGCCTCTTTACGTATATGGCTGTCCGCGAGGACGCTATCGACCTGTTCGGCTTTTACGACCAGAGCGAGCTTGAGGCGTTCAGGCTTCTGATAACCGTGAGCGGCGTCGGACCTAAGGCGGCTATCGCGATACTCAGCGTGCTTCCGCCCGACAGACTTTCGATAGCGGTATCGAGCGGCGACGTAAGGTCGATACAGCTGGCAAACGGAGTAGGTAAGAAAACTGCCGAAAGAGTTGTGCTTGAGCTTAAGGATAAAATGGCAGGAATCGGCGGCGCTTCGGCTTCCGTCGTTGAGGGTATACAGTCCGTTGCAACGAGCGGAAACGCGTCAGAGGCTGTCGAGGTGCTTGTCTCTCTCGGCTTTGAGCGCTCCGACGCGGCGACGGCAGTCGGAAGACTCGATAAAGAGCTTTCGGTTGACGAGATGATTCGCGCAGCGCTGAAAACCTTATCTCCGCAGTAATATGAATATATTTTTGGTGAACTGATATGATTGAAAATGAAATGGATTTTGAGGGCAGGCTTTCCGCTCCCGAATACTCACCCGAGGATAACGAAATAGAAAACTCGCTGCGTCCCAAGCAGCTGGCTGATTATATCGGTCAGGAAAAGGCTAAGGAAAATCTCAGCGTATATATTGCCGCGGCAAGACAGAGAGGCGAGCCGCTTGACCACGTTCTGCTCTACGGACCTCCGGGACTCGGAAAAACGACTCTCGCAGGTATCGTAGCTAATGAAATGGGCGTTAATATCCGTATTACGTCGGGACCTGCTATTGAAAAGCAGGGCGACCTTGTTGCTATTCTTTCAAATCTTGAAAGCGGCGACGTACTCTTTATTGACGAAATCCACCGTCTTAACAGAACCGTTGAGGAGATTCTCTATCCCGCAATGGAGGACGGAAAGATAGATATCATTATCGGCAAGGGTCCGTCGGCAAGAAGCTATCAGCTCAGCCTTCCTAAGTTTACGCTTATAGGCGCGACTACAAGAGCGGGTCAGATTTCAGCTCCGCTCCGTGACCGCTTCGGCGTAATCCTGAGACTTGAAATGTATAAGCCCGAGGAGCTTGCCCTGATTGTTAAACGTTCTTCTAAAATACTTAATATACCCGTTGACGATAAAGGCGCTATGCAGATTGCGGGCAGGTCGAGAGGCACGCCGCGTATCGCTAACAGACTGCTTAAGCGTTCGCGTGACTTCGCAGAGGTAAAGTATAACGGAGTTATAACCGCCGAAGCAGCCGAGGAGGCTCTTTCGTCTATGGAAATCGACGAACTCGGACTTGACTCAATCGACAGAAGAATGCTTATGACGATGATTAAGAACTATAACGGCGGTCCCGTAGGACTTGAAACTATTGCCGCCGCGATAGGCGAGGAGAGCATTACAATCGAGGACGTTTACGAGCCGTATCTTATGCAGATAGGCTTTCTTGCAAGAACGCCGCGCGGAAGGTGCGTAACCCCCGCGGGTTATCAGCATCTCGGTATCCCGTTCAACGCGGGAAACGACGGCAGTACACAGCAAAAGCTTGATTTATAAGGAGATTTACAAATGGGAAGATTATTCGGAACCGACGGCGTAAGAGGTATCGCCAATAAGGATTTAACAAACGAGCTGGCTATGAAAATAGGCGCAGCCGCCGCTACGGTTTTATTAAGAGAAGCTAAAAGCGCAAAGCCTACCGTTTTAATCGGTAAGGATACGAGAGCCTCGGGTGATATGCTTGAAGCCGCGCTCACCGCAGGACTTTGCTCTGTCGGATGTAACGTGCTGTCCGTCGGAGTCGTTCCTACTCCCGCGGTCGCGTATCTTGTGGGTAAATACGAGTGTGAGGCGGGTATTATGATTTCCGCTTCTCATAACCCCTGCGAATATAACGGTATAAAGATTTTTCAGAAAACGGGATATAAGCTTGACGACGCCATCGAGGACGAAATCGAGGCGATAGTGCTTGACGATGCAGAGCCGATAGGCTATAAAACGGGCGGCGACGTCGGAAACAGACTGTTTTCTAAGACCGCGATTAGCGATTATATTAATCACGTCGTAGCTACTACCGACGTGCGTTTTGACGGTATGGAGATTGCTCTTGACTGCGCTAACGGCTCCGCGTCGGTATGCGCTAAGGAAATATTTACCGCTCTCGGCGCTAAGTGTATTATGCTTTCCGATACTCCCGATGGTACTAATATTAATCTCAACTGCGGTTCAACTCATCCCGAGGAGCTTATGCGTTTCGTTAAGTCGGCTAAGCTCAATTTAGGCCTTGCCTTCGACGGCGACGCCGATAGAATGCTTGCCGTAGACGAAAACGGCGAGCTTGTTGACGGCGATAAGGTAATCGCAATCTGCGCTAAGCGTATGAAGGAAGAGGGTAAGCTCAACAGCGATACCGCCGTAGTAACCGTAATGAGTAATCTCGGCTTCTTTAAATTCTGTGACGAAAACGATATAAAATGCGCACGTACTGCAGTCGGCGACCGCTATGTTCTTGAGTGTATGCTTAAGGAGGGCTATAATATCGGCGGCGAGCAGTCGGGACACGTAATTTTCCTCGACTATGCAACTACCGGCGACGGAGAGCTTTCGGGCGTACAGCTTATTAAAACGGTCGTTAAAACGGGTAAGAAGCTAAGCGAGCTTGCTTCCGTAATGAGCGTATATCCTCAGGTGCTTATAAACGTTAAGGTTTCTCCCGAGGGTAAAGCAAAATACAATAACGACGAGTATATTATTGCCGCAACTCAGAAGGCGGAAATGGAGCTAATGGGCGACGGACGCGTTCTCGTTCGCGTCAGCGGAACCGAGCCGCTCGTAAGAGTAATGCTTGAAGGAAGAGATATTGAACATATAACTAAGCTCGGTAACGATATTGCCGAGGTAGTAAGAGAAAGGCTTTCATAATGCGTGTTGCTGACGAATGGAAGGACTATGAGCTTCTCGATTGCTCGGACGGAGAAAAGCTTGAGCGCTGGAACAGAGAAATACTTATCCGTCCCGACCCTCAGGTAATATGGAAGAGCGAAAAGGCTCACAGACTCTGGGCTCAGCCCTCGGCGCAGTATCTCCGCTCAAAAACGGGAGGCGGAAAGTGGCGCGTTTTTAAACGTATGCCGTCCGCGTGGCAGGTGCGCTATAAGGATTTGACCTTTAATATAAAGACTATGGGTTTTAAGCATACGGGACTCTTTCCCGAGCAGGCTGTTAACTGGGATTTCGTAAGAGAGCTTATAAGAAACAGCAAAAGGGAAGAGGTAAGAGTGCTTAACCTTTTCGCCTATACCGGCGCCGCTACCGTAGCGTGTCTTAAAGAGGGCGCAAGCGTCGTTCACGTAGACGCCTCAAAGGGAATGACGTTATGGGCTAAGGAAAACGCCGAGGCAAGCCGCGTTGCCGACGGTAACATAAGATGGATTGTCGACGACTGTTTAAAGTTTGTTCAGCGTGAAATACGGCGCGGCAACACCTACGATATTGTAATTCTCGACCCGCCCTCTTACGGAAGAGGACCTAAAGGCGAGGTGTGGCATCTCGAGGACAGCCTTTACGTTTTTATGAAAACCGTTGAGGAGGTTCTGTCCGACGAGCCTATAGCCGTAATACTCAATTCGTATACAACCGGACTTTCCGCTTCGGTTATGAAATACATTCTCGACGATACGGTCGTTAAAAAACGCGGCGGCTCGTCCGTCGCTGACGAAATCGGACTTCCCGTAACTCAGAGCGGCGGAGTTCTGCCCTGCGGTGCAACCGCAATATGGTTAAAACAATGACGCTGATTGAATTTGATAACGTATCCTTCGCGTATCGGGTAACCGCTGACGACGGAAGCCGAAGCGACTGTCCCGTGCTGAAGGATTTTAATCTTAAAATTGAAAAGGGAAGCTTTGTATGTATACTCGGTCATAACGGCTCGGGTAAATCTACTATCGCAAAGCTCACTAACGGAATACTCTTCCCGACTGAAGGAAGAGTGCTCGTTGACTCTCAGGAAACCAAGGACGATGAAAGCATATTTGATATTCGCCGAAAGGTCGGTATGGTTTTTCAGAACCCCGATAATCAGATTGTGTCCTCAATAGTTGAGGAGGACGTAGCCTTCGGCGTTGAAAACCTCGGAATTCCGTCGGAGGAGTGCCGCCGACGCGTTGACGAAGCTCTCAGGACCGTAGGAATGTATGATTATAAGGAGCATTCTCCGAGCAGGCTTTCGGGCGGACAGAAGCAGAGAATTGCCGTAGCGGGCATTATCGCTATGAAGCCCGAATGTATCGTTCTTGACGAGCCTACCGCAATGCTTGACCCGAGCGGACGCCGCGAGGTTATTGAAACAGTAACCAAGTTGAACCGCGAGGAAGGAATAACGATAGTCCTTATTACTCATTATATGGACGAGGCTATTGGCGCCGACAGAGTTATAGTTGTCGACGGAGGCGAAATCCGACTCGACGGAACGCCCGAAGAGGTCTTTTCAAAGCCCGGCGAGCTTGTAAAGCTAAAGCTCGGAGCGCCTCAGTCTTCGCTTCTGATTGACGAGCTGAAAATTAAAACGGATAAAACCGTGTTAAACGCAGAGGAATGCGCCTCTGCTCTGTATAGAGAACTGACAACCTGACGGAGAAGAATTAATGGCAATTATCGCTTGTGAAAAACTGAATTATCTTTATTCCGTCGGCACGCCGTTTGAGTTTGCCGCGATTAAGGACATTGATTTTTCAGCCGAAAAGGGCGAAATCATAGGCGTAATCGGTCATACGGGCTCAGGAAAGTCAACTCTTATTCAGCATTTTAACGGACTTCTTGAGCCTTGCAGCGGAAAGGTTTTCGTCGACGGTAAGGATATATGGTCTAAGGAAAACCGTAAAAAAATAAGAAGCGTGCGCTTCGCCGTCGGTCTTTGCTTCCAGTATCCCGAATATCAGATTTTCGAGGATACCGTGTTTAATGAAATCGCCTACGGTCCTAAACAAATGGGACTCGACAGCGAAGAAATAAAAAAACGCGTTTACGAGAGTATGAAATTTCTCGGCGTAAAAACGGAGTACGAAAAAAAATCGCCCTTTGATTTATCGGGCGGCCAGAAGAGAAGAGTCGCGATAGCCTCAATTATCGCTA
>JAILGO010000060.1 GCA_024696725.1 Eubacterium sp.
TATTTATTGAATTTAATGTCCCGTATTGCTATAATATAAAATGAATTAATATAATATCCCGGGAGAGAATTATGGCAAATTTTAAGTTTTCGGTTATTATGCCGATTTATAATGTTGAGGATTATATTCGCGAAGCGATTGACTCTGTTATTAATCAGTCGCTCGATTTCAGAAGTAATATAAGGCTTATCCTTATTAACGACGGCTCAACGGATTCCAGCGAAAAAATCTGTCTTGAATATAAAGAAAAATATCCTGAAAATATTATCTATATTTATAAGGAAAACGGGGGAGTAAGCTCAGCGAGAAATATGGGCTTCGACTATATCGATACTAAGTATGTTACCTTCCTCGACCCCGACGATATGTGGGAGGAGAATTCCTTTGAAAACGCTTACCGCTTCTTTGAGAGACATTATGACGAAATCGACGTAATTTCCGCGAGAATTCAGTTTTTTGAAGCTAAAACGAATTTCCATTCCCTTGATTATAAATTCAAAAAGGGTACGAGAGTCGCCGACCTTATGTCGAAGAAGGAGCTCTTTACCGTTCAGTCAACGGCTGCGACCTGCTTTATCAAGTCCGAGGCTATCGGAGATATCCGTTTCGACAGTAACCTCAGATACGGCGAGGACAGCACGTTCATTAATAAAATCCTGCTTAAAAAATGCAAGACGGGAGTTCTTAACGAGGCGCTTTATCTTTACAGAAGGCGCGCCTCCGGCGACTCCGCGGTTAATAATCAGATACTCGATAAATCGTTTTATGTCAACTCGCTGATTTACTATCACCTTGAGCTTTTCAGGTATTCAAAAGAGCTCTACGGCGAGGTAATACCGTACGTTCAGTCAATGGTCGGCTATGATATTATGTGGCGCTTCGCTAATCCCGAGGTACCTAACGTTCTTAACGAAGAGGAGCAGAAGGAATACTACGAAAGACTCCGCGAAATACTGTCTCAGATTGACGACAGGATTTTCCTTAAGCACCCGCTTCATAAATCAATCGCAAGAAAGTACGACGCCATTTTTTATAAGTACGGCGTTGATATGCTTGAAAACGCTAAGCTTAATAAAAAGGCGGGCGAGCTTCGCTTCGGCAAGTATTCGCTTCTCAACATTAAACAGAATAACAGCAACTGCGTAAAGTGCGTTGACGTTCAGATTAAGGATAATAATATATATATAGATATCCTTGTAGCTAAATGGCTCCTGAGAAGTACCGAAAACGGCGCCGAGTTCTATCTTAAATATAACGACGAAATAATCAGACCGTACGATATTCACGAGCACTGCGTTGATACCCATAAAACCTCAAAGGGCGACCTCTATTACTATATGATGCACCGCTTCGTTTACTCTGTTGAGGGTATACAAAAGGGCGACGTTATGCGCTTTATTGCTAAGCTTAATTTCAGCGGTAAAGAGATTACCTCAAGTATGAATTACGTTAAGTTTATTCCTACCGCTACGCGCTTCGGCACGGTTTATAAGTGGCACGGCGATTACGCCGTAAGGTGCTTCAGAAACTCAATTAAGCTTACATATCCCGAGAATAAGAGCTGGTCAAAGTTCAAGTGGGGAATAAAGAATATTCTCTGCCTTGTTAAAAAGCGCCGCTTCGACGCGATTATTAAAAGATATATTGTTTTCCCGTATTATAAGCTTACGGAGAGAAAAAAGGGTAAAATCTGGCTCATTTCCGACCGTATAGATAACGCGGGAGATAACGGCGAGGTACTGTTTAAGTATATCTGTGAGCATAAGCCCGAGGGCGTAAGACCTATATTCGTTATCGGCGAAATCGCAAAGCCCGAGGTTATTGAAAGGCTGAGAGGTATCGGCGAGGTAGCGATAGCCGAGAGTAAAAAGTATCCCTATCTTTTCCTTCTCAGCGATAAGATTATCTCCTCGTCAGCGGGCGAGTTTACAATCAACGCCTTCGACAAAGACCGCTATCTCTTTGTTGACCTCTATAATTTCACCTATTACTTTATGAACCACGGCGTAAACTGCGGCGATTGCAGTAAGTGGCTCAATAAGTATAATAAGAATATTCATATCTTCTTTACTACCGGCGAAAGCGAAAGAATGAATATTATAAACAGAAATTATAACCTTGAGCCCGACCAGGTCGTCATTACGGGACTTGCGCGCTTCGACGCGCTTTACGACGACCCGAAGAAGCAGCTTCTTATTCTCCCGACCTGGCGCCGCGCTTACCGTCAGTGCTATGACGAAAAGACCTCGAGCATCTATTTCGAGGGCTTTAAGGAAACGGATTTCTTTAAGTTCTATAATGGACTTATTACCGACGAAAGACTGCTTAAGGTAATGCGCGAAAAGGGCTATACGGGCTTGTTCTGCCTTCACCCGATATTCGCTAAGCAGTGCGCTCATTTTGAAAACAGCGATGTTTTTAAAATCAACGAGGGCTTTGTGGATTATAATAAGGCGTTCGCGGAAAGCAGCCTGATGGTAACCGACTATTCAACGATTGCCTTCGACTTTGCATTCCTGAATAAGCCGATAGTTTATACCCAGTTCGATAAAGAGGAGTTCTACGCTAACCAGATTTACGACGAGTGCTTCGACTATGAAAACGAGGGCTTCGGTCCCGTTTGTACGGACCTTGAAAGCGCGGTGAACGAGCTTATAAGAGTTATTGAAAACGACTGTAAAAACGACTATCTTGACAGGATTGACAGCTTCTTCGTTAACCATGACCGGAATAACGCAAAGCGAATCCTCGAGGCAGTCCTTGCAGACGACGAGAATAATTAAAAGAAATGCCAGCGAAATGTCAGCGGCGGGAATTCCCGCTGTTGACTTTTTTATATTGAAATATTAAAATAGTTATATAAAAATAAAGGAGTGATATTTATGAAAAAACTGTTTTCAATTATGATTGCGATTGCTTTAATCGCCTCAACCCTTTTTGCGTTTCCGTTTTCTTCGAACGCCGCAACGCTGAACGAGAAGGAGGATAACGACTCAATCAGCAACGCGCAGCTCGTTGACTTCGGGAACACGATAAACGCAAGACTGGAAAGCCTTGACTATGACTGTTACAAGTTCATCTCTAACGAGGACGGAAAAATCAACATTAATTTCAACA
>JAILGO010000095.1 GCA_024696725.1 Eubacterium sp.
GGTCGTCCTCGATTTTACCGCGAAGTCTCTTGATATAAACCGTAAGAGTGTTGTCGTTAACGAAATCGCCCTCAATATCCCATATATCCTCAAGAAGCTTGTTGCGCGTCAGCACAGTACCGCGGTTATTCAGCATAGTGAGCAGAAGACGGTATTCCATAGCTGTGAGTATAACCTCTTTTCCGTCCTTCCAGACTCTTGCCTCGTTTGTGTTTATTTTTACGTTCTGTATTGTTATAATTCCGTCGGCGCTTTCCTTACTGTATCGGCGCAGTACGGATTTAATCCTGGCGAGAAGCTCTTTAAGCCTGAACGGCTTCGATATATAATCGTCTGCTCCGAGGTCGAAGCCCATTACGACGTTCGCCTCATCATCGTAAGCCGTCAGAAAGATAACGGGGAGGTCGCCGAGAGTTTTGATTTTTCTGCATATATCGTATCCGCTTCCGTCGGGAAGGGTTAAATCGAGTATGTAAAGAGAAAAGCTCTGAGCGCTTATTATTCTGTTTGCTTCTTCTGCGCTTTTTGCAAGCGTGACCCCGTAGCCCTCGCTCTCGAGCGAATAGGTCAGCGCGATGCCGATGGCGCTGTCGTCCTCTAAAAGAAAAATGGTCATTTTTTCACCTCTAAAATATAGTAACATTTTTTATTAATTTCTTCAATTACAATATTGTCACATTCTTTTATAAGAATGACAATATGAAATAATTAATGCGGTTTTTATCTTGTCTATTGCCGATATATATGGTAAGATAAAAGAGTATTATAATTCTTGGAGGTAATATATTTATGTTATATCCTAAAATCGGTATAAGACCCGTTATTGACGGACGCTGGGGCGGCGTAAGGGAAAGCCTTGAGGCTCAGACTATGGGCATGGCTCAGTCGGCTAAAAAGCTCATTGAGGAAAATATCCGCTATCCCGACGGTACGCCCGTTCAGTGCGTAATAAGTAATACTACTATCGGCGGCGGCGCCGAGGCGGCAAAATGCGCCGAGCAGTTTTCGGGTGAAAACGTCGTTGCGACTCTGTCCGTAACGCCATGCTGGTGCTACGGAAGCGAAACCTTCGATATGGATCCGACTACAATTAAGGCGGTATGGGGCTTTAACGGCACGGAAAGACCGGGCGCCGTTTATCTTGCCGCGGTTATGGCGGCATACGCCCAGAAGGGACTCCCCGCGTTTTCTATTTACGGTCACGACGTTCAGGACGCTGCCGATACGGAAATCCCCGCCGACGTAGCTGAAAAGATAATCCGCTTTGCTCACTGCGCCGTAAGCGTAGGTTGGATGAAGAATAAGTCTTATGTTAATTTCGGCGGTATTGCTATGGGTATCGCAGGAAGCTTCTGTAACGCAGATATGTTCCAGAAGTATTTCGGCATCCGCGCCGAGTGGGTTGATATGACGGAAATAATCCGCCGTATAACGCTTGAAATATATGACCGCGACGAATACGAAAAGGCGCTTAAGTGGATTAAGGCCAACTGTAAAGAGGGCTTTGACTGTAATGCAGGCAAAAACCTTCCCGAGATTATTACTAAATCAAAGGTCGTAGCTCCCGATAAGGACTGGGAATTCATCGCAAAGATGACTATCGTTATGCGCGATATCCTTTACGGAAATAAAAAGCTCGACGAGATGGGCTGGCACGAGGAAGCGCTCGGAAAGAACGCGGTAGCGGGCGGCTTTCAGGGACAGAGACAGTGGACGGACTGGCTTCCGAACGCCGACTTTACCGAGGCGATTATGGCAAGCTCGTTTGACTGGAACGGAAGAAAGGCTCCGACTCCGTTTGCTACCGAAAACGATACGCTCAACGGCGTGGCTATGATGCTCGGAACGCTTGTAAGTGGCTCTGCGCCCTGCTTCCACGACGTAAGAACCTACTGGAGTCCCGAAGCGTGCGAGCGCGTTACGGGAGTTAAGCCCGACGGCGTAGCCAAGAACGGTTTTATCCATCTTATTAATTCGGGCGCAACTGCGCTCGACGGAAGCGGCGCCGCTAAGAACAGTAAGGGCGAGGGTTGTATGAAGCCCTTCTGGGAAATGACCGACGAGGATATCAGGGCGTGCCTTGACGCAACGGATTGGTGCAGAGCTAACTACGAGTATTTCCGCGGCGGCGGATTTTCAAGTCATTTCCGCTGCAGAGCAGAAATGCCCGTCACTATGCTGAGAGTCAACGTGGTTGACGGAATAGGTCCCGTGCTTCAGCTTGCCGAGGGCTATACTGCCGACCTCCCCGACGAAATACATAACGTAATTGATAAGCGTACCGACCCGACGTGGCCGACAACCTGGTTCGTTCCGACGCTCACGGGTAAGGGCGCGTTTAAGGATGTCTACAGCGTAATGGCTAACTGGGGCGCAAACCACGGCGTAACCGTTTACGGTCATGTAGGCGCTGATTTAATCACGCTTGCCTCAATGCTCCGTATCCCCGTTAATATGCACAATGTTGACGAGGGAAGAATCTTCCGTCCGCATTCGTGGTCGGGCTTCGGAACCGAGGATATTCAGTCCGCGGATTACAGAGCGTGCAAGACCTACGGTCCGCTTTATAAATAATTAAGAGGGTGTATTCTTGAGCTGCAGAGCAGACAATGCAATAATAATGGCGGCGGGTACGTCGAGCCGTTTCGCGCCGCTTTCTTACGAAATGCCGAAAGGACTTACCGTAGTAAAGGGCGAGGTTCTCATTGAACGCCAGCTCCGCCAGCTTCGCGAGGCAGGTATCGACGAAATAATCGTCGTTGTCGGTTATATGAAAGAAAAATTTGAATATCTGAGCGAGCGCTTCGGCGTAATATTAGTTGAAAATAAAGAATATCTTACGCGTAATAATAACAGCTCAATTATGGCGGTACGCGATTATCTGAAGAACAGCTATATCTGTTCTTCGGATAATTACTTTTCCGTTAATCCGTTTGAACGCGAGACGGAGAGCTCGTATTATGCCGCCGTCTACGCTGAGGGAAAAACTGACGAGTGGTGTATGACCGCCGACGGCGAGGGATATATAAACTCCGTAACCGTCGGCGGCAGCCGTTCGTGGTATATGCTCGGTCATACCTTCTGGAGCGAGGAGTTCAGTAAAGCGTTTCTCGAAATACTCGACAGGGAATATGACCTGCCCGAAACGAAGGGTAAGCTCTGGGAAAGCATTTTTCTCAACCACCTTGACGTGCTTAAAATGAAGATTAAGAAATATCCCGACGGCGTAATCTATGAGTTCGACTCCTTCGACGAGCTGCGCGGCTTTGATAAATCATATATTGACGATTCACGTTCCGTTATATTAAAGAGCATATCGCGTCAGCTCGGATGTAAGGAAAGCGATATAAAGAACATCAGCGCGTTGTATAAAGACGATAACAGCGCGTCCGGCTTTACCTTTACCGTTTTCGACAGGGAATATGAGTATAGCTATGACGAAAAGCTGATAAAGTAATAAAAAACACGATTTCCGAAATAAAAAATAAAAAAAATAACGAATATCGTAAAAAAATACTTGACAAACATAAAATTCGTGCTATAATCGAATTAACGATAAACGTTAAACATTTTATTTCGGAGGTTAATTATGAAAAACTCAGGCATTAAAAGCATTAACACCGCGGGAACAATCGGCTATATTATTTCTATACTGCTGATTATCTGCACAATTACGGGTATGGTGGTTACCGCCATAGGAACCGCTGCGGCAATTTCCGTATCAAACGACAGCGTTGAGGTTACGATGAACTCAAATATCGACGTTAAGTCGACGGGCGATATATATAAGAAGCTCAGTAAGTTTATGTCGTTCGGCGATTTTGACTTGGAAAAGGTCGGCGAGTCCGACGGTGCGGTTGTTATGACCGATAACGACGAATTCAGCGACGTTACCGTTAGTAAAACCGACGGGGGAATTACCGTTAACGCTAAGACGGCTCCCGAAACCTATACCGCTAAAAGATTTATAGCAGCGCTGGTTTCGCTCTTCTTTTATCTCGGCGCAATTACCGTCGCAGTAAAGATGCTTATGATTCTTATGAAAAGGCTCAGAAAGTGCGAAACCCCGTTTTCTGAGGATATTATTAAGTCCATGACGCGATTTGCCAATTCGCTTATCCCCGTTGTAATAATTAAATATATCTGCAGCGGACTGTGGTCGTTCCTCGGAAGCAATACGAAGATTGACTTTTCGCTTGACATAGGACTTCTGCTTCTCGTTGCCGTGGTTTACGTTCTTGTAATGGTATTTAAGTACGGCGCTCAGCTTCAGCGTGAAAGCGACGAAACGCTTTAAGAGGTGGCTTATGGGAAAAATAATTTTACGGCTCGACAGAGTAATGGCGGACAGAAAAATCGGTCTTAACGAGCTTTCCGAAAAGGTGGGCGTTGCTAACGTTAATCTTTCAAAGCTCAAAAACGGACACGTAAGTGCCGTAAGGTTTTCAACGCTTGAAGCGCTTTGCGAGGCGCTTAACTGTCAGCCGGGCGATATTTTAGAGTATCAGCCCGACGGTGAATAAAAAATTACGGGATAGCATTTGCCTATCCCGTGTTTTTATGTTAAAATACTAATAATACGTTTTGAGGTGATATTATGCGAAGCTTTATGAGTAAGTTTACCGCTTTTGTTATTAAAGCGAGCGGACGTAAAAAAATGGAATCCGACCCCGTTAAATGCGATAAATATATTGAAAAACGCAGGGCGAAGAATAAGAAGCCTTTTATGCTTCCGCCCTTTCCTTACGCCTCGAAGGTTAAAAAGGAAAGCCTTTACGGCGTGGAAACGGTTTATTTTAATAAGGGAAGAGATAAAAAAATTATTTATCTTCACGGCGGCGCTTTTACCGAACAGCCCCTTCTTCCGCATTTTATGCTCTGCGATAAAATATCAAAGAGCACGGGATACGAAATAATTTTTCCCGTATATAAAAAAGCTCCCGACCATACATTTACTGAAACGCTCGATTTCCTTGAAACGCTGTATCGCGAGCTGATAAAGACGGTAAATCCCGAAAGCATTGTCTTTATGGGCGATTCGTCGGGCGGCGGGCTTGCGCTTTCCTTTTGCGAATACCTTAAGGAGCTGTCACTGCCTCAGCCGAAAAGAATGGTCCTTCTCTCGCCGTGGCTTGACGTAAGTATGGCGACTCCGTTTAATCCCGAGATTGATAAGGTCGACCCGAATCTTCAGTACGACTTTCTTAAAAAGGCGGGCAAAAACTGGGCGGGGGATACCGACGTTCACGATTGGCGCGTAAGTCCGATTTACGGCGATTTATCCTCGCTCGCACCGATTACCGCTTATTTCGGTACGTGGGAATGTATTATCGACGACGCGCGTATTTTCAGAGATAAATGCAAAGCGGCGGGCGCAGAGCTTGACTACCGCGAATACGAGGGTATGAATCATGTGTTCCCGCTTTATCCTATTCCCGAGGCAAAGAAGGCGCATAAGGAGATTATTGATATACTGACTTAATAATTACCTCAGTCTTCGGAGATTATCTATGCAGTTTTACGATTTATACAAGGACATAATTTCATATATTCCCGAAAAATATGTGCTTATTCAGTCGGCGGCGGATTTTATACTTCCGTTCGTGCTTATGGCTTGCGCGCTTGTTACCGCTTTTTTCGGTCTTAAGTGCGTCGGCTGGTGGATAAAGGTTTCATTTTTCCTGTTCGGAACGGGCGCGGCTTCTAAGCTGCTGATAAAGAATGTAGACTTCTATGATTTCTATTTTTGGCTGTTTCTCGGAATTTCTCTCGCCGCGGGAATATTCTGCGCGCTTGTATCTAAATACCTGTCGCGTCTTGAGCTTGCAGGCTCGGAGTTTCTTATTATCTATGCGGCTCTTCCTTCATTCTTCAGCGTACTCGGTAAGCTTCCCGCTCAGCTGATAAGCATTATCGCGGCGCTTTGCGTTGTTTTTTTAACGGTAAAATATAAATATCTTATAATTATACCTACTACCTCGTTCAGCGGCTCGCTTTTGTTCTGGCAGATGCTTTCGCGTTACGTAGAGGTGGGGGATGAAAGACTTTGGGGAATTACTATGGGCGTCGCGGCGTTCGGCTTTCAGTGTCTGACCTCAAGAGAAAAAATTAAAGAGACCTGTAAGGACGTTAAGAAAAAAGCAAAAACCACAAAAAATGAGGGTGAAAGATTTATGCGTTTCGTTGAAAGAAAGCATCATACCGAGGGCGTGAATATTAAAAATATCCGCGTTAAAGGCGTTAAGAATCTGCGCGACCTCGGCGGACTTCCCGTAGAGGGCGGAAGGGTTAAGCCTAAAAAGCTTCTGCGCTCGGGCTGTCTTTATAAAATCAATAAAAAAGGCGCGGGATTTTTAAGCGAGGCGCTTAATCTTCATACGGTAATAGACTTAAGAAATTCTGCCGAAAAGGCTGAAAAGCCCGACTATGAAATCGAAGGGGTAAGCTACCACGAGCTCCACGTTTTCGACTCTACAATCCCCGGACTCAGCCATGAGGAAAAGAAGGTGGATTTGAATAAGGTACCGCTTATGACGGAGCTTTACGCAGCGGTTATGAACGGCGACAGCGTAATGAATCTCTGTAACGCGGTGCGCTTTATCGTGCTTTCCGAAGAAAAAGAGTTTTCCGTTTTGTACCATTGCACCGAGGGTAAGGACAGAACGGGTATGGTTACCGCCGTGCTTCTTATGCTTCTCGGCGCGGAGCGCGAGGTAATACTTGAGGATTATCTCTATACGAATAAACAGAACCTTAAGAAGGCTCTCGGTTACTTCCTCCTTGTAAGGATTTTTAAGAATAATCTTCCTGCCGCAAAGCGCGTGTTCGGCGTATTTATCGCCCGTGAGGAGTATATAAACGAGGTGTTTAAATTTATAGATAAGGTGGGCTTTGATAAATTCAAGTCCGAGTACCTGAAGCTCACCGACGGGGATATAGAAAGATTTAAAGCTAACGTCGTAGAATAAGAAAAGCAGACTCAGCCGAGTCTGCTTTTAGTTTATTCTTCATCTGTGTTTTTCTTTTTAAACAAGCCCCTTTTCTTTTTGGGAGGATTCTTAAGCTGTGCGATTTCAGCCTTAAGTTCTTCGATTTCAGCGCTTAATTCCTCGCCTCTTATGCTCTCGTCGGACTGAAGCTTTTTAACTATCGGGAACGCGTCTCTGTAGCGTTCAAGCTGTTCAGCCTCTCCGCATGCGCCGTAAGCCTTGATAACGCCGCAGAACTCCTGTTCTGCGATAAGCTTGTCGTAAGGCGTGCCGTCGGCGTAGCTGTGGTCATAAATCGTATCGAGTCCCAGTTTGTGCAGGAAGTCAAGGTAATGACTGAAGCGCTCGCCGTGTCCTCTGTTAACGGTTGTAAAATCTGTCTTTTCCGCAATATCGGTAAGCGACGCGCCGTCAAGAGCCTTGTAGTCGATAATCGGGATATTATGATAATCCGCGATTTCGTAAACACGTCTGTCGTAAGGTATCGCAAGCGCAGGCGTACCCGCAAGCACAGCCGCTATATTGCCGTGAATTCTCGAGCCGACCGAAAGGTTAACGTCTTTGAAAAAGTCAATCCACGAATGAATGTCGACGAAGCTGACAGCCTTATCAATATCGTAGAACTTGTTATCTCTGCGCTTTCTCTTATATCTGTCAAGATAGAGCATTCTTATATCGTCAATCTGCTGAGCAACATAAACCGGATTTTTAAACTCCGCCATATTACTTTTCAGGAAATCAATAACCGGCGCGTAGCCCTTTCTTGTTTCAAATTCAACCTTTGAATTGAACGCAACGACGGAATCCCCGTTGAGCTTTAACGCCTTAACCTTGGGAAGCTTTTCCCCGTAGAGATACATCGACGGACAGCCGATAACCGTAAAGTCCTTTTCGGGCTTGAAGCCGAGGTCGCTGAGATAGTCGGAGGTGATTTCTCCTTTGACGCCGATAAGCGGCGACTTGTTAAGAACGGCGCTTACGAATTGTTTAACCTCGTCGTTATACGGATAAGTGTCGATAAATTTATCGCCCGTAAGCGTGCGCTGAATTCCGACTCCTATAATATGACAGGGAATTTTAAGCATTTTAATAAAATCCGCAAGGCTAACCATTTCCTCGTGTCCCTGAACCTTAAAGGTGTTCGCAAGCGGTAAAACGAAGCAGTCGTAGGTGTCGTTTACATAATCGGCATAGTACCTGTCGAGCTTCTTTTTTGCGGTGTTAACGTAATCTATTTCAACGTCGTCGGAATACATAAGAGCCTCGGCGACGCTGTGAGTGAAAAGCATATTACATATATTGCCGCCCGTTCGGTTTTCAATTATAAACTTTGCCGTGTTCGGCGCTGTAAGCGGATTAACGGTACCGCGCATAAGTATCTTCATATCGGCTTCCTCCTTTAAGTATTAAATATTTTATCATATCGCGGATATTATTGCAACTTTAATAATTTATATATTTCCGTAATCAGATACGTTGCCGAGGCTGCGCTCAGAAAATATCTTCGTTTAACGGTGAAAGCCGTCAGAAGCACTGTCACGGCGGAGAAGATAATAATCCTGTGGGAATTGTCCGAGAGAAGAGTGAAATAATAATCGTTTCTGCTCTGAAACCTTACCGTTGAGGCTATGCTTCCCGTTCGGTTCTTTTCCGGCGTAAGAACAAGCGTGAGCGTTTCTCCCTTAAGCACCTCCCAAACCGGTATAAATACCGTGTTACTGCCCGCACCGCTTTCGGTCAGTATCTTATTCCTCGTGAACGCGAATATTTCAAGGTCGGTTTTATTAATTATAAGATATGTGCCTTCGGGGTATTTCTTTTTCAGCTTAAGGTTAACGGTCAGCGCTCTGTCACTTTTAAACTTATGTAATTCAATCTTTTTCCCGCTGTCTGTATACCATCTGTTAGCCGTTTCGTACGCCGGCTCGCTTTTAAAGCCGTAAAATGCCGCGGACTCTAACGCTACCGTGAACACGATTACCGATAAAACCGCGGCGGCTTTTTTTATCATTATCAAAACCATATTAGATTATATTCAAATTTATTGAAAAGAATTATAGTTTTTGTTATAATGATACTATACGGAAAAAAGGAGAGATGTTTATGAACTCTGAAGCTAAGATTATCGCGCTTGCGGGAAAGGGAGGCGTCGGAAAAACCTCGGTTTCCGCGGCAATAGTAAAACTGCTGAGCGAGCGTTATCCCGATCAACGGATTCTTGCGATTGACGCAGACCCTGCAATCGGACTTTCGACCGCTCTCGGAATTGATGTTAAGCTGACGATTGACGATATCCGTAAGGAGATTGTTGAAACCGTTGAGGACGGAAATACAAAGGCGGCGATTGAGCTTCTCGGCGACGCGAGGTATAAGCTCTTCGACGCGCTCGTTGAAACCGACGGCTTTGCTTTTATCGCTGTCGGAAGACCCGAAAGCGCGGGCTGCTACTGTAAAATCAATTCGTATCTTAAAGATGTTATTAGCCTTCTTTCCGCCGAGTTTGATTATGTAGTAATCGACGGCGAGGCGGGTATTGAACAGATTAACCGAAGGGTTATGGAAAAGGTTACCCACCTTATTCTCGTAACCGACGCGAGCAAAAAGGGAACTCAGGTTATCTCGACTATTAAAAGCGTTGCCGACGAGCTTGTTATGTATGAAAAGCTCGGAGCCGTAGTTAACCGAATCCCCGACGAAAGCGTAATACCCTATATTGATACCGGCGATATTCCCGTGCTTGCTTATATTGCTAACGACGGTAATCTTGCCGTTTACGATATTCAGGGAAAAAGTATTCTTGAGCTTCCCGACGACAGTAATGTTGTAAAGGGCGCTGAGGAAGCGCTGAAAAAGCTTGATATTTTATAAATTCCACGGGGTGTATTTATGAAGGATTTAAAGTATTTGTATGAATTTGAAAATCTTTTGCAGGAGGCTAATAACGAGCTCGTGCAAAAGGCAAAGGCTGACGGAAAGCTCTGCCTCGGTTATACCTGTTACCATATTCCCGAGGTTCTTCTTAATCTTCCCGGCTGCTTTTCGACGAGACTGCGCGCGCCGCGTACGGGCTCGCTCGATATTTCAACCTACTATATGAGCTCGTTTCTCTGCGGCTTTTCAAAGGCGATTGTCGAAAGGGGAATAGAGGGCGGATATCAGCATCTTGACGCCCTGTTCGGAAGCGAAACCTGTTCACAGATGAACAGAGCGTACGAGCATTTTGAGCTTCTCAATTTAGTCGATAACGAAAAGTTCTTTGTTACGATTTCCGATATTCCGTTTAAGGTTGAGTCTCACACCGTAAGACATTACGTTCAGCAGATGCAGGCTAACGTCCTCGATAAGCTCAGCGAGATATACGGCGTCGATACGGGAGAGGAGGCGTTAAGAAAAGCAGTTGAGGAGCATAACGAGGTGTGCCGCCTGATAACCGAAATCGGCGAATACAGAAAAGAGGAAAACCCGCGTATTACGGGCTATGAATATCACATATTAAATCTTATTACATATTGCTGTCCGAAATATCTTATTATTGATAAGCTCAGAGAAACAGCCGAGGAGCTTAAAACAAGAGTTCCCGACGAAAAGAAGAATTACAGGGCAAAGATAGTCGTAGTCGGCTCCGAAATGGACGACCCCGATTTCACGAAGCTTATCGAAGACAGCGGCGCTCTCGTTGTTGCCGACCGCTTCTGCTTCGGCGCTCTTCCCGGAAGAGAGGAGATAAAGCTCACCGACGAGAGTAACGTCCTTGAACAGATTATTCTTCACTATATGAAGACCTGTCAGTGTCCGCGCTATATGGCGCAGGATAAGGTGCTGAGTAGACGCGAATACGTCCGTCAGCTTGTTGAGGACTATCACGCCGACGGCGTGCTTTACGAGCAGCTTAAATTCTGTGAATACTGGGGTTATGAAAGAGCTCTCGCTTCACACGTCGTAACTAACGATTTCGGTATACCGTCCGTCTGCGTTGACCGTCAGTATACCGCGAGCGCCTCGGGACAGCTCAGAACGAGAGTACAGGCGTTCGTTGAAAGTCTTGAAATTAAGAAAATCCAGAAGGGAAAGGAGGGTGCGAAATGAGCCTGAAGGACAGTTTAAAAAAGCTATGGAGAAACGAGCCGAAAAACCTCGGTAAGCTTCATAAGGATAAAACGGGTATTCTCAGGCACAGAGAATGGCGAGGAATTTCCGACACCCTTTATGACTATTACCGCTGGCTTGTTACATGGAAAGATATGATAGTAATGGTCGGGAAGGCTCCCGTATCGTCAGTTAAGGGTATATGGAGCTATCGCTGGATGGCGAGCTATCTCAGCGCTCCCGCGTGGGTTGACCGTCATACCGAGGGCTTAAGAGGACCTCAGCTGCGTATAACTCACCTTCACATGAATATGCTCGTTAAGCCGACCACCGATTTAATTAACTTCCTGCTTGCTAACGATAAGCATTTCCATAAAAATCCGAAGTGGGCGGATAAAACGGTTAACGTCGACGAAATATTTTCCTCGGAGTTTATCGCGGGCTTCCCGAATTTGAGGGATAACCACGTTACGACGATTCCGATTTTCCTTACCTCAATGGTAGACCAGAATATTACCGCGCCTTACCTCGATATTACTGAGGGCTACGGCGTTCCCGCGGACGTATGTCCGCTTCCGTCGGCTGAGGCGGGCGTCGCAATAAATGACGACTATCCGCTCGTCGGCGTCTGCTCGCTGACCTGTAATATGCCATGCGACGGCTCAATAATGAACTCGTCGTACATTGACAGAAGGTTTAATATTCCGACCCACGTTATTAACGTTCCGCTTCGCTATAACGGCGAGGACGTACAGCAGTACGCGGTTGACGAGGTTAAGTCGGCTATTAAATTTGTTGAGGAACAGACGGGCGAAAAGTGGGACTGGGACGCCTTCTTCTCGGCAATGAAAACATATAATAAGCAGACCGAGTATGAAATTCAGAAATGGGATGTAAACAAGACCGACTATCCTCAGATGACGGGCGCTACCTTCTGGCTTTACAGACTTTTCTATTTCCATATCTCAGGCGGTATGGATAAGCGCTTCCTAAAGGTTGACGAAAAGGTTAACCGTATTATGATGAAAGCGTACGAAAACCGTGTTAAATGCTCTAAGGAAATGCGCCACAGAGCTATCGTGTGGTCCTGTCCCGCAAACTACTATACAAGTCTTGCGAACTGGCTTGAAAACTGTTGGGGCGTAAACGTAGTTATGGATATGGAAACCATGATTTCCTACTATATTTACGATACCGAGGATAAAGAAAAATCGCTTGCGACCTTTGCAAAAACGCTACAGCGTACAACGATGAGGAAGCATACAAAAGGCGGATATCAGAACGTTGTCGACGAGCTCTGGCGTATCGTCGAGGAGTTTAACGCCGATATGGTCATTATGTACGACCAGATTTCATGTAAGGGAATGGACGGACTTAACGGTATATTCGACGACCAGGCGAGAGAACGCAACGTTCACTTTATCTGGGTACCTCAGGACCTTATGGACCCCCGTACAATTTCAAGACGCGATATGCGCGAAAACATTAATAAGTATATGACGACGGTGCTTCAGGAGGAGCCTGTTGACCCGACTCTCGTTGATTTTGACGACACTTTAGCTTGGTAGTAAAGGAGATATGAAAATGAAATATTTCGGCGGATGCGACGTAGGCTCAACCTATACCAAATGCGTTATTCTTGACGAAAACGGAAAAATGGTTGCCAACGTAACAAACAGAAGTAAAATCAATCCCGTTCAGTCGGCTGAAATCGCTCTTGACGACGCGGTTGCGAAGGTTGACGGACTTAACAGCGCAAAGGAATTAACCTATCTTATCGGTACGGGCTACGGACGAAATAAGGTACCCTTTGCCGATGAAAATATCAGCGAGATTTCCTGTCACGCAATGGGCGTTCACGTAACCAATCCGAGCGTTAAAGCTATTATAGATATCGGCGGTCAGGACGTAAAGGGTATAGCAATAGATACCGACGGCACGGTTAAAAACTTCGCTATGAACGATAAATGCGCCGCGGGTACGGGACGCTTTTTTGAGGCGATGGCAAGCGCGTTTGAAATGTCGCTTCCCGAGTTTTCGAAGCTTTCTCTCAAGGCGAAAAACACTATCCCGATTACCGCACAGTGTACGGTATTTGCGGAGAGCGAGGTTATCTCTCTTGTAGGCGAGGGAAAGCCAATGGACGAAATTGCCGCAGGCATTGAGCTTGCGGTAGCTAAGCGTTGCTTCGTAATGGCTAAAAAAGCCGGCGCAACCGACAGCATTACCCTTACGGGCGGCTGCGCTAAAAACGACGGTCTTAAGCAGGCTATTGAAAAGGTGCTTAAAATTAAGGTCGTCGACCTTGATATCGACCCTCAGCTTATGGGCGCTCTCGGCGCTGCTGAATATGCAAGACAGAAAGGAATGGCGAAATAAGATGACTGCTTTAAAAATAATCTTAATAATCCTTGCGGTGCTTGTCGGGCTGTTTCTTCTCACCTTCGGAATTTACTGGTTCAACGGCGATATGAAGCTTATCCGCTTCGTTTACGAAAAGCTTCAGCCTCACTATGATAATATAGAAAAGGACAGAAAGCTGTAATGAACTTTTTTGACAGCCTTATTGAAAGAACCGACGGGCTTCTCTCTTCCTTTGAAAAGAAGGATTACCCCCTTTGCGAAGCGTGGAACGACTTAGGTAAAAATACCGTCGTTCTTAAGCGCGACGAGGCGTACGAGCTCGACGGTATCGGCTTTAACCTTGTTACCTCAAAGGATATCGGCGAAAGCGGTATAACCGTAATCGGGAGAGATTTAGGCGATATAGACGGAAATACTAAATTTGCGCGTATTTCGCTTATAAAAATGAAGCCTTATGAGGACGAGCAGAGCGCGTACGGTGTTATCCGCAAGGTCGAGTACCTTAAATATCATTATTACCCCGAGGGCTTTATGGTGCGTACGGTTTCTACCTCTCATAAAGAAAACGTGCGCGTAACCCGCGACGCGCTCAAAAACGGAATAACCTTTCAGAAGGTCGGAAGCCTGCTTGTATCAAGGTATCTTGAAAACCCTTCTGTTTTAAGCGCAAGGGTAATATACGTTACCGAGCCTGCGGCAGATTATAACGCACTTGCGGAGATTGCCGATAAGAATTATGCTGTTACCGAAGCGTTGAATCATATTATGGAAAACCTTCCGCTTGACTGCTCTGCGTGTAATCTCAAGCCCGTCTGCGACGAGGTAGAGGGTATGAGAGAGCTTCATTTTAAAAACAGCGGTATGTAAATTATTAAAATTATGTAAAAACAGTCCGTTTTTCTTTGACACAGAAGGAAAAACGGACTATTATTTTTTTGAGGTGATAAGTATGCCTGCATTTGCAACGCACTATCTTTTTTTAGAGGAAATAAGAAACGAGCTTGAGGAAAAGCTCGGCTTTACGCTTGACTTTAAGGTTGCGGGAGTCGGAACTCAGGGACCCGATATTTTTATCTTCCACAGGCTTTGGCCGCCCGTTACGATTTATAAATCGCTTTTCGGAACCGCCTCTTTAATTCACAGAAGCAAGCCTGACAAGCTTTTTGAGGCGTTTGCCGAGTATCTGAAAATCAGCGAAAAGCCTGACGTCGCGCGTTCCTATATCTACGGTTTTATTCTGCATTATGCACTTGACCGTAACTGCCATCCTTATGTCTATGCTTTTCAGAATCAGATAACCGAAGCTGATAAGCATATCCACCCGCTTGCGGCGCATAATCGTGTTGAGCACGCGGTAGATACCTATCTTCTTTACAACAGAAAGGGAATATACCCTCCGTCGCTCTTCAATCCCGAGGAAACCTTTACCGACGATAAGGAAAAGCTCGGCGAAATCGCTAAGCTTATGCGCTTTGTGATTAAACGTTGCTACGGTAAGGACGTAGCGGAGTCCGAGATAGTTAAAGCGGTAACCGATACCGCTAAGCTTCAGGCAACGCTTTCGGATAAGAAGGGAAACGCTACTAAGCTCGCCCATCTTATTGAAACGCCGCTTGGTCCCGTATCGCATTATTTTAAGCTTTCCGCCTCAATTAAGCCTAAGGATTTGGATTCAGCTCAGAAATACGCTAACGAGCGTCATAGGGAGTGGACCTCGCCTTACAGTAATGTAACGAGTACGGAAAGCTTTGAAGAGCTGTTCGAAAAGGCAAAGCCGGACGCGATAGCCCTGCTTAAAGGCTTTAACAAAATCCTCTGCGGTAAAACGACAGGCTTTGAGGTTACGGAAAATATATCGTTCCTGACGGGACTTGAGGTAACTGAATAAAAACGTTTATTATAAGCTCAACCAACAGTAGAGTTTCTCCGAATCAACCATCGGTTCGTGTAAAAACAAGGTGATATCGGCTATGCTTAAGCCATGAAAGGAGGTGCCCGATATGGACCAAATCAAAATAGGAAAACTCATAGCGGCCTGCAGAAAGGAACAGGGCATGACTCAGGCGGCGCTTGCCGAGAAGCTCGGAATAAGCGACCGGGCTGTATCAAAATGGGAAACAGGAAGGTCGATGCCTGACTCCGGTATTATGCTTGAGCTGTGCGAGCTTTTGAAAATTAACGTAAACGAGCTCCTGTCGGGCGAAAGAATCATGGATGAATCGTATGATAAACGGGCAGAAGAAAACCTGCTCGAAATGAGACGTCAGGTTGAGGAGAAGAACAGACAGCTTCTGAGACTTGAATATCTGGTTTCATTACCGACAGTAATTGCAGGGGTTATTATGTGCTTTGTCGCTTCTTTCGTGGAGATGCCCGCATGGGTGCGGATTGTTCTGATTGCCGCCGCGCTTGTAATGATATTTACTGTTGCGTTTATTGCTGTAGGAATTGAACAGAAGGCCGGCTATTATGAATGTCAGAATTGCTCTCACAGATACGTGCCCGCTTACTGGCAGACAAATCTTGCGATGCACATAGGCAGAACGAGATATATGAAATGCCCGAAATGCGGAAAACGGAGCTGGCAGAAAAAAGTTCTCAGCAAGGAAGACGAGAAGCAGTAGAAAACTAACAGAAAAAAGCGGATGAGATTATCTCATCCGCTTTTTATTACGAAACTAAAACC
>JAILGO010000099.1 GCA_024696725.1 Eubacterium sp.
TCGTTCCCGTTTCGGGACTTGCGCTTATAGGCGGAGTATTCTGCGTGCTCGCGCTGTTCGGCGTGTCGGAGAGCCTTGCGATAAAATACGCCTTTGCGATGAGCGTACCCGTAACTCTTATAACGGGTATCGTTCAGCTCTGTACGGCTGATTATGAAAGCCGGGCGGTCGCAATTATCCTCGGTATAGTTATCGCCGCACCCGTCGCGTTTTTAGCTTCGAGAGTGCTTAAAAATCTCATTAAACAGGATTTGGTAAAATATGTATCCTACTACGATATCAGCCTCGGCCTGATAGTTGCGGTCGTAGGTGCAGTTCAGTTAATAGTCAGATAAAGGAAGTAAAATGGCAAATTCTAAAAACACAAAAAAGCCTGCTCCGTCAGGTAAAAACAAAAACGGCTCAAAAAAGCCTCAGAGCGATTACGACGAGCTTCAGAGAGCGGAGAATATTAACCGTTACGTCGGTATAGCCGTTTTCGCCGTTTCCGTACTGTTTTTCTTTATCGCCGTCCTCTCGGGACAGGGCGTGTGGAACGCGGTACATAGGTTTTATATCGGACTTTTAGGCTGGGTAGCCGCGGTAGCGCTGCCTCTGTTAACGCTTGTCTATTCGTTCCTGTTTACGGTAAAAAAGCCCGATAAAAAGATGACCTTCGAGGCGATAATGATAATTTTTATCGTGCTCATAGTTTCGTCATTTATACATATCGTGCGCTATAATAACGAGCTCAGCTTCGCCGAAACGATTAAGGAAGCGTATATTATCGCTCCCGATACCGTAAACGGCGGCTTCTTCGGCGCGGTAATCGGATACGCCCTGCTTACTATGGGTAAGGCTCCCGCTATAATTATCGTACTGCTTCTTGCGCTCGTCGACGTTCTTCTTCTTTCTAAGGCGACGGTAAGCCAGTTCTTCTCAACGACTACCAAGCCGGTACGTAAGGTCGTCGAAAAGGCAGCTCCCGTAATTGAGGAAAGACTTGAGAGAAGAAAAATGAGAAATATCGACATCCCTCTCGACGACGAGCCGCTTCCGAAGCCCGTAAGTGAAAAGCCGAAGCGCAGAAGAAAAAATGCACAACCCGATAATAACGGCGAGCTTTCCGTCGGCGACGAAAGCATTGACGATATTATCACCGAGCTTAATAATTCCGCTAAGCGCAGCCGTGAGGCGCGCGAAGGCGCGGAGGATAAGAAGTCAATCGACGAGATTATTGAAAACGCAAGCTCTAAAACCGACGGTAATAAGGAGCAGAAAAAGGAAGAATTCAAGGTGAGCGACGAGGATATGAATAAAACCGTCGCCGAGTATAAGCTTCCTCCCGTCGACCTTCTTAAAATCGCAAAGCATAAATCAGCGGGCGCTATCAGTAACGAGCTTAAAACCAACGCCGAGCTTCTTATTGAAACTCTCGCCTCCTTCGGCGTAACGGCTGAAATAACCGATATTTCGCGCGGTCCTACCGTAACGCGATACGAGCTTAAGCCTGCCGCAGGTATAAGAATTTCAAAGATTACAAACCTCTCCGACGATATCGCCCTTAATCTTGCCGCGACCAACGTGCGTATAGAGGCGCCTATCCCGGGTAAAGCGGCTGTCGGTATTGAAATACCTAATACGGTTAAGAATATCGTATCTATCCGCGAGGTTATAGATATACCCGAATTTGATACTCAGAAGTCTATCCTTTCAACCGCTATCGGTAAGGATATCGCGGGTAATACCGTATTTTGCGATATAGCTAAAATGCCTCACCTTCTTATCGCGGGTACGACCGGCTCGGGTAAATCGGTATGTATGAACTCAATTATCGTGTCGATTCTCTATCGCGCAAAGCCCGACGAGGTAAAGTTCCTTATGATTGACCCGAAGAAGGTTGAGTTCTCTAAATATGAAAATATTCCGCATCTTCTCGTTCCCGTCGTAACGGACGCGAGAAAGGCGTCGGGCGCGCTCGGCTGGGCAGTATCCGAAATGCTCAAGCGTTATCAGTCCTTCTCCGACACGGGCGTGCGCGATATAGAGGGCTATAATAAATTTGTTAAAAAGCATCCCGATATGGAGCCGATGCCTAAAATTGTTATCTGTATCGACGAGCTTGCCGATTTAATGATGGCTGCGCCGAAAGAGGTCGAGGACAGCATCTGCCGTCTCGCACAGATGGCGCGTGCCGCCGGTATGCACCTCGTTATCGCTACTCAGAGACCGTCAGTTGATGTTATCACGGGTCTTATTAAAGCGAATATCTCGTCACGAATCGCGCTTACGGTTTCGTCTCAGATTGACTCCCGTACAATTCTCGATTCGGGCGGAGCGGAAAAGCTTCTCGGTCACGGCGATATGCTCTATTCGCCTATCGGCGCAAGCAAGCCTCTGCGTGTTCAGGGCTGCTATATCAGCGACGAGGAGGTAGAGGAGCTCTGCGAGTACATTAAAAAGCAGGGCGAAAGCCGGTACAGCGACGAGATTCAGAAGGAAATCGAAAGCAAGGCGGCTCAGGATAAGAGCGCCGCGGGCGGCTTCGACGACGAGGGCGGCGAAAGCCTCGACCCGCTGTTCGATAACGCCGTAGAGGTCGTTCTTGAAAACGGACGCGCCTCAACCTCGTTCCTTCAGCGTAAGCTCGGCGTGGGTTATTCGCGCGGTTCAAAGATAATGGACCAGCTTGAGGAAAAGGGAATTATCGGTCCTCAGGACGGCGCAAAGCCGCGAGAAATAAGAATTAATATGCAGCAGTGGATTCAAATGAAGGCAAACGGTCCCGCTCCTGAATTTACCGCTGAAAATACAGAACAGATGAGCCTCGATATGACGGAGGAAGCGAGTACCCCGGGCGAAGAGCTTTCATCTGACGACGATTACGACGAGTATTAATGAACAGCTTTCTTCCCGTAAATAATAAGGATATGCTCAGCCGCGGATGGGACGAGGTCGACTTCGTGTATATCACGGGCGACGCCTATGTCGACCACCCGTCCTTCGGCGCAGCGATAATAACACGAGTCCTCGAAAAGGAGGGCTTTAAAGTAGCCGTACTAAGCCAACCCGATGTGCATAGCACGGCTGATTTCGTTCAGTTCGGAAAGCCGCGTCTCGCTTATCTTGTGTCGGGCGGAAATATCGACAGTATGGTCGCTCACTATACCGTAGCTAAAAAGAGAAGAAGCTTTGACGCATATACTGCGGGCGGAGTAACGGGTAAGCGACCCGACAGAGCCGTGAACGTTTATACAAAAGCTGTAAAGGCGATTTACCCCGAAGTTCCCGTTATTATCGGCGGTCTTGAAGCCTCGCTGAGAAGATTTGCCCACTACGATTACTGGGACGACGCAGTAAGACCGAGCGTTCTCGTCGACTCGGGCGCCGATTTGCTTATCTACGGTATGGGCGAAAAGCAGATTGCCGAAATAGCTCACCGTCTTGACAGCGGCGAAACGGTTGACACAATACACGATATAAAAGGTACGGTCTATACTGTCGACGTACGCGAAACGCCGTATACGGGCGTCGAATGTCCGAGCCTTGATAACGTGAGAAGCAGTAAAACGGAGTATGCAAAGGCTGCACGTATCCAGCAGGACGAGCAGGACCATATCCGCGGAAGACTTATTAAACAGAAGCACGGAAAGCTTATGGTCGTTCAGAACGAGCCTATGCCTCCGCTGACGACGGAGGAGCTTGACGAGGTGTATGAGCTTCCTTATATGCGTACTTATCACCCGATGTATGAGGCTCTCGGCGGCGTTCCCGGAATAACCGAGGTTGAGTTTTCAATAACTCATAACCGCGGCTGCTTCGGCGCGTGTAACTTCTGCTCGATAGCGTTTCATCAGGGAAGATACGTTACCTCGAGAAGTAAGGAGAGCATATTAAGGGAAGCTAAGCTTCTTACCGAATCCCCCGACTTTAAGGGTTATATCCACGACGTCGGCGGTCCGACGGCTAATTTCCGCGCTCCGTCGTGTGAAATGCAAAAGGAGCACGGGCTCTGTAAGGGTAAAAAGTGCCTTGCCCCGAAACCCTGTAAAAATCTTGTTGCCGACCATTCGGAATATCTTGATATTCTTCGGGCGCTTCGCTCCCTGAAGGGCGTTAAAAAGGTTTTTATCCGCTCGGGTATAAGATACGATTATCTTCTTGAGGATAAAAACAGCAGCTTTTTACGCGAGCTTGTAGAGCACCACGTAAGCGGTCAGCTCAGAGTCGCTCCCGAGCATTGCTCCGCCGCCGTGCTTGATAAAATGGGAAAGCCTCATATAGAGGCGTATATTGAGTTTTCAAAGCGTTATTTCAAATATACCGACGAGGTTAATAAGGAGCAGTATCTTGTGCCTTATTTAATGTCGAGCCATCCCGGCTCAACTCTTAACGACGCCGTTGAGCTCGCCTTGTTTTTAAAGAAAAATAAAATCCGTCCCGAGCAGGTTCAGGACTTCTATCCTACTCCGGGTACGGTTTCTACCGCTATGTATTATACGGGACTTGACCCCTATACGATGGAGGAGGTCTACTGTACAAAAAACCCGCACGAAAAAGCGCTTCAGCGCGCCCTGCTTCAGTATTACGCTCCCGAAAACGCGGCTCTTGCAGAGGAGGCGCTTAAAAAGGCTAAGCGTTATGACTTAATCGGCACGGACGAAAAATGTCTCGTGCGTCCCCGTAACGGTAATATACAGAAGAAAAACGTAAAGAGCTATAGAAAGAAAAAGGGCAGACGTTAATGAAAAGCAATAAAAGCCATACCTGGTATATGCTCGGAACGGCGCTACTGTTGATAGGCGGAGCGTTTATTCTTACAGCGCTTTCACAGCCTGAGCTTTACGTTGAAGAAAAAGAATTACCCGTAAGCTCCGCATATTCAATAAGCGTTAAGGAAAACGAAAGCGCGCCCGAAGACGATAACGTACCCGCTCCCGCCGTAACTCCCGAATATCCGCTTAATATAAATACCGCAACGCTTGAGGAGCTTATGACTATCGAAGGAATAGGGGAGAAAAAGGCGTCTGCAATAATTGAATACCGTAATTATCTCGGCGGCTATACAAGCGTTGAGCAGCTTATGGAAATTGAGGGCTTCGGCGAAGAGACGTATAAGAGTATAGCGGGGTATCTGACGGTATGAAAAAAGCGTTGAAAGAGATGTCTTACGCCGTTTTCCCAAAACGCTGCGAGCTTTGTGGCGAGGTTATTGAGCCCGATAAAACGCGGTGCGCGGAATGTGAAAGCCTCGCTTATATTGAGGGCAGACGCTGTAAAAAATGCGGACGCGAAACGGCTGACTGTATCTGTAAAAAGGAAAAGTTTTCGCCGTATTATAACGCCTTTACCGCGCCGTTTTATTTTGAGGACAATCCGAAAAAGGC
>JAILGO010000156.1 GCA_024696725.1 Eubacterium sp.
AATTCCTTATTACGTTGTACTTGTTTTAGGTTCAATTATGTCCCTTATATTCTGTATAAACAGGGCGAAGGGCTTCAGCGTTAAAAATCTTATGCTTAAAACCGTTTCAAGCTGCTGTTATCTTTTAACGGCTGTATTTGCGCTTTTAAGTAACCCCGACGTGTATATTTACGGTTCGCTTCTTATATTCGGCGGAACTCTCGGTTTGTGCGGCGATATTATGCTTGACCTTAAGGGAATATACGAGCAGGATAAGAGTAAATATCTTTACGCGGGCTTTATCTTCTTTTTAATAGGTCACGTTTTCTATATAGGCGCTATTGTCTATCAGAGCGAGATGTATAAAAAAGCATGGGTATTGCTTCCGTGTCTTGCTTTTTGCTTACTCTTCAGTATTGGCAATATCGCTTCCGCAAAGATTATGAAAGTGCATTTCGGCGCATACAGGAACATAGTATTTATATATACAATATTCCTTATGATGACTCTTGCTACCGGCGTAGCCGCTATGATTATTACACATTTTCAGAAGCGTTATATTATGCTTGCTATCGGCGCAGTTTTGTTTGCTCTTTCCGACGTCATCCTTTCGGGTACCTTCTTCGGAAAGGGAAAGGACAGACCGGTTCACTATTTTACGAATCATCTGACTTATTATGCCGCTCAGTATATAATCGCGGCGTCGATATTATTTATGTAAAATTTTCTATTGACTTAAGTATTAATAAGTGGTATTATATCAAGGTCGCAGGTTTGCGGCGGGTATAATACCGCTATGCGGGCCATTAGCTCAGTTGGTCAGAGCAACCGGCTCATAACCGGTCGGTCCGGGGTTCGAGTCCCTGATGGCCCACCAGATAAAGCTCCCGAAAGGGAGCTTTTTATTTTATGCTACTACGATTAAATATAAGGTAATATCTAATTATCCCTTTGCATACTCTTTTATAGAAACTGAAAGGAGTAAAAGCAATGGAACTAAAAAAGGATTATATCTGCCTTGAAAACAATGAAAAAGTCAATTCAAAGCAGACCGAGCTCGAAGTAGATTATCAGGAAACGCTTCCCGCTTACTGTGACGATATTTTCAGGGTTGTAAAATGCTGTTCGAGAAGCTGTATTACCTCGGTCGATATCTGCTTTAATGAGATTAAGGTTTTCGGTAGAGTGGTTATTACTCTTACATATTACAATGAGAATTCCAACCTCTGTTACGCTGATTTTGAAGAGGATTTCAATAAGAATATCAGCGCGACGGTATTACCGATTTTGCTTTCGTCTGCGCCGATATATATGATAAATATATTAATTACCGCGTGATAAATCAGAGGCGCATAGATATACATATTTCAAGCGTTATAAGCGTTGACGTTTACGATAAGCTCAAATATCCCTCGCTCGCGGCGTGCGAGCGTTCAAAGCTTAAGAGCGAGCGCGTAAAAGCCTCCTGCGTTATCGCTTCAGCGCTTACAAAAATTGAATTTGACGAAGAACCCGCGCTTCCTTCGGGAAGTCCGCCCGTTAAAAGAATTATCAGCTATACCGCGTTTCCTGTTCTTACCGAGGTAAAGGTAATACGGGATAAGGCGCTGATTAATTGCGAGGTTAACCTCAGCGTGCTTTATACCGCGGATAACGCCGAAGAATCGGTTGAGCGTTGCGATTATACCTTCGCCGCGTCTAAGATTATCGACGTTAACGGGATTTCTGATAACGATATACCCATTGTTAAGCTAAGGCTCGGCAGCCTTTTTGTAAAAACAAAATCAAGCGCGGGCGAGGGTATCAACAGCTTTAATGTTTTCGGAGAGCTTTCTGCTCATTGCGTGTTTATAAGACAATTTGAAAATACTTATATCAGCGACGGGTATATTCCGGGATATAAATGCGATTGTAGCTATGACGATTATAAATACTGTACGGAGGGCGCGTATACCTCGGAAAGCAGAACGGTAAACAGCGCAGTTGCAGTACCGGACGGAATTAAAGAGGATCTTGAGCTGAGCGTTGATATCTCCGACGAAAAGGCTAAAAACGGAAAGCTCAGTGCTAAGCTTTCGCTTTATGCGGTGTGCCGTGACGGAAGCGGCTCTCTTATCGGAGTGAGCGCGGGAGACGTGCTTGAAATACCGCTCGGAGCATACGGCAGCGCTTTTGCTGCGATTAATATCAATTCATACGACTATACGATTTCTTCCGATAATACTATCGACGTAAGAATAAACGTCGGTGTCAATATATTTGCTTATGACTGTATAAGCGTTAAAACTCTCGGCGATATAAACGCCGCGGAAAAAGAAAACTTGCCGCCTGCTTTAACCGTTTATTACGGAAAGGGCAGCGAACGGGTATGGGATATCGCAAAGCGCTTTTCGTCTGACGAGGAGCTGATAAAGGCTGAAAACGGAATTAAAGGCGACTATACTGAAAACGACGGTATTATTATCGTACCGAGAGCATAGGGGGGGTAATAGGATGAACAGAAATATATATTCCGATATATCCGTAAGAACTCAGGGCGATATTTATATCGGTGTTGTAGGTCCCGTACGGTCGGGAAAATCAACTTTTATTAAAAGATTTATGGATACGCTCGTTATTCCCGAAATAGCTGATAGCTTTATAAAGGAGCGCGCAAAGGATGAGCTTCCGCAGTCAGTGGCGGGAAGAACGATTATGACAACCGAGCCGAAATTCGTTCCCGAAAACGCTGTTGAGCTGTCTATGGACGGTGGAATCAACTTTAGGGTAAGGCTTATCGACTGCGTCGGATATATCGTTCCGAGCAGCGAGGGCTATATTGAGGAAAGCCAGCCGAGAATGGTAATGACTCCGTGGTACGAGGAGGAGATACCGTTTAATATGGCGGCGGAAATAGGAACAAGGAAGGTTATCTCCGAGCATTCTACAATAGGACTCGTTATAACGACGGACGGAAGCTTTTCGTCAATTCCGCGCGAGGAATACGAGGAGGCAGAGGAAAGAGTAATTAATGAGCTCAAAGAGCTTGATAAGCCGTTTGTAGCGCTTCTCAATACCTCTGAGCCGAAAAGCGACGAAGCCGCGGCTCTTTCCGGACGCCTTACCGAAAAATACGGAGTACCTGTAATCCCGGTTAACAGTCTTGAGCTTGACGAGGAGCAGATAAAAAATATTCTTTTAAAGGTTCTCTATGAGTTTCCCGTCGTATCTCTATCCGTTTATCTTCCGAGCTGGTTCAACGCGCTTTCGAGTGATGACGAGCTGAGAGCCGAGATAATCGGCGCGGTTAAAGAGCAGAGCGAAAGGGTAAAAAGCGTGCGCTCCGTTTCCGGGCTTGTTAATGCGCTGAAGAATAATAAGAACATTACCGACGCTGTCGTTGTAAACGCTGATTTATCCGACGGAAGCACGGCGGTAAACGTAACGCTTGACAACTCGTATTTTTTCTCTTTACTGTCGGAAAAATGCCGTGCGGATATAACCGACGAGGAGGCGCTTCTCCTCGAGGTGTCAAAGCTTGCAGAGGTAAGAGAAAAATACGCCCGTATAGCTTCTGCGCTTGAGCAGGTTGAAAACACGGGCTACGGAATAGTTATGCCGACTATCGACGAGCTCTCTCTTGAAGAGCCGGAAATAATGAAGCAGGGCGGAAAGTACGGCGTAAAGCTTAAGGCTCACGCTCCTTCAATTCACATGATAAAATGCAATACCTATACCGAGGTGGCGCCTATAGTCGGAAGCGAGACTCAGAGCGAGGAACTCGTTATGTATCTTCTCAAGGAGTTTGAAAATAATCCGAGCGAGATATGGGATACCGAGACTTTCGGAAAATCGCTCAATTCGCTTGTCAACGAAGGGCTGAATAATAAGCTTTACCGTATGCCCGAGGACGCGAGAAATAAGTTCAGAGAAACGATAGAACGGGTTATAAACGAGGGTTGCAGCGGCTTAATCTGCATAATACTGTAAAAAAAGTGGGCGGTTTAAACCGCCCATTAATACTATATTTTATTTCTCGTGAAAGCTCTTAAGCTCCTTTAAATCAAAATTTCCGATTGCGAGCTTTTCACCCTTTTTAAAGATATTTCCCTTATCCTCGTCGACTCCGAAAACGGCGCCGCAGGAGGGGCAAACGAGAAAGTATACCGTACCGTTTGAAACTATAGGCAATTCGGGAGTAAGGCGAAGCTCGGCGTTGGAAAAAACCGAAAGCTTTACCTTATGACTGCATTTCGGACATACGATATCAACAGTATGTCCGACCTCTTTAATCTTTTTATTATTGCCTAATCTGTAATCCATATTAACGCGTCCTTTAGCTTTTTATATATCTAATGTATCATAATTAAGTGAAGTGTTCAAGTATGAAAAAAATAATTATTTGCGTTTTGCTGATTTCGGCACTTTTCGGCTGTACGCCGAAGTCCTCCGAAAACGGTAAAGAGCAGCCGGACAATCAGACGCAGGAAAAGAGCGATTCCGAATATATAAAATCCGTGTGGCTTCCGTATTTTGAGCTTGAAAAAATGACTAAGGGAAATAATGAAAAAAGATTTACCGAGTCGGCGGAAAAGGTATTTAAAGAAATAAAAGGCTCGGGCTTTAACGCCGTAACCGTTCAGGTAAGACCGTGCGCCGACGCCTTTTACCGTTCCGATTTTTTCCCTTCAAGTAAATACTGCTTCGGAAAGCAGGAAAGCGATATGCCTTACGACCCGCTTGAAATTATGTGCTCTCTCGCCAAAAAGCTCAGCCTTAAGCTTGAAGCGTGGATTAATCCTTACCGGGTAAGCCGGGACAATAATATCGACTCGCTGTGCGAAGGTAATATCGCTAAAGCGTGGCTGAAAAACAGTAAAAAGAAATCCAATGTATATATAGACAAGAGCGGAATATTCTTTAATCCGGCAAGCCGCGAGGTCGAGAGGCTTATCGTAAACGGAGTTAGTGAAATAGTAAAAAGGTACGGCGTTTACTCCGTGCATTTCGACGACTATTTTTATCCGACGGATAAAAAGAAGATAGATAAAAAGGAATACGCTCAGTATTTTAAGGAAGGCGGAAAGCTGATCCTTTCCGACTGGAGACGGGAAAACGTAAGCCGAATGGTAAAAAGCGTGTATAGAGCCGTTAAAAGCGTAAATAAGAACGTGCGCTTCGGTATTTCTCCCGCCGCTGATATTACTAACGACCGTGAGAAGCTTTTTGCCGACGTTGAAAGGTGGGTCAGCGAAAAAGGTTACGTCGATTATATATGTCCTCAGGTCTATTTCGGCTTTAAAAACGTGTATCAGCCGTTTATGTTTACGGTTAAAAAATGGCTTTATATAACAAAGTGCGACCTCTTTATCGGACTTCCTCTTTATAAAGCAGGGAAGCCCGATAAGTACGCCGCGTACGATAATAAAAGCATTATTAATGAATTTAAGAATAACAGTAATATTATAGCAAGACAGATTAACTATCTTTCAAAGCTCAATGAAATCAAGGGCTTTTATATATTTTCTTATTATGATTTTCATACCAAGGAGGCGAAAACCGAAAAAGAAAATATGCTTAAAGCTCTGAATAACAAAGGTCAGCTTCAGGGCTGTATGAAATGATTATTACGTCGAGCTCGCTTCCGACTAAATCCGTATCGCTCTTTAACGAAACGGGAATATAGTTTCCGGTGTAGCCTCTGTATTCGTCGCCGTGTCTGCTCTCAAAAAGCACTCTGACGGTCTTTCCGATTTGCCTGTTCATAAAATTGGCGCGGAGTTTTTCCGCTTCGCGTATTACCGTCGCGGCTCTCTGCTCCTTAACGGCTTTAGTCACGCTGTCACCGCGTCTTGAAGCAGCCGTTCCCGTTCTTTCGGAGTAGGGGAAGGTATGTACCTTTTCAAAGCCAATTTCCTTGATAAAGTCGAGGGATTCAAGAAAGTCCGCGTCGCTTTCCTCGTGAAAGCCCGTCATAACGTCCGTCGTAAGCGTGCAGTCGGGAAAGGCTTTTCTGAGCTTGCTACAGAGCTGTCGGTACTCGTCGGCGGTATAGTGTCGGTTCATATTTTTCAGCGTTCTGTTACATCCGCTCTGAAGAGAAATGTGAAACTGCGGACAGAGCTTTCCGCACTCCGAGAGAGCGTTAATCATCCCGTCGGTGATGTGGTCGGGCTCAAGCGAGCCGAGTCTCACTCTCAGAATGTTTTTGTCGTCGTTACATACCCTTACGGCGTCCGCAAGTCCGTAACCGAGTCCTTTTCCGTAAGCGGAGAGGTTAATTCCGACTAAAACGATTTCTCTTATTCCGTTCTCGCCGAGAGTTTTTATTTCATCCTTTAATTCGTTGAGCGGCTTTGAGCGTACCCTTCCTCTTGCCATGGGAATAATACAGTAGGAGCAGAAGCGGTCGCACCCGTCCTCAATCTTGACGAAGGCTCTTATTCTTTCGGAAAACTCTCCGATAGCGCAGCTGCCGAAGCCGTCCGAGCTTTCGTGCTTTTCGATACGAACCGTTCTTCTTTTTGTCGTATTGTATTCGTTTATCAGAGATAAAATATCGCCGTCGTTTTTATTTGAAAAAACAATGTCCGCCTGAGTAAGCTTTTTCGCTTCCTCAGGGAAAGCCTGAGGCATACATCCCGTCAGTATAACCGTTGAATCGGGATGATTGCGCTTGAACTTCCGTACGTTCTGCTTGGTCTTTTTATCGGCGGTAGCGGTCACCGTGCAGGAATTAATAATATAGTAGTCCGCCTCCTCTTCGGGCGGTACAATTTCAAAGCCTGCATTTTTAAGAAGCTCTGCCATATATTCGCTTTCGTACTGATTAACCTTACATCCGAGTGTATAAAACGCAGCCTTCATACTATGTCCTTTCACGATTTTTTGTTATTATATCAAATCTCCCGAATTATTACAACATAATTTGAATATTAATAAGTGGTGATATATATGAAAAAGATTATTCCCTTTCTTCTGTCGTTACTCTTCGTTCTTCCTTTCGCCTCAGAAGCACGCGCCGATGAAAAGCTTGATTTTGTAGAAGCAAAATCAGCCGTGCTTATGTGTATTGATAACGGCGAGGTGCTTTATAAGGAAAACGAAACCGAACATCTTTCTCCGGCGTCGGTAACTAAAAAAATGACGATACTGCTTGTCCTCGAAGCGCTTGAAAATAAAAAAATCAAGCTCACCGATAAGGTTACCGCGTCAGCCGAAGCGGTATCTATGGGCGGCTCTCAGATATGGCTTGAGGTCGGCGAGATTATGACGGTTGAGGAGCTTTTCAAGGCAGTAGTTGTAGCGAGCGCAAACGACGCGTGTACGGCTTTTGCCGAGTACGTCGGAGGCTCTACGGCATCATTTGTAAAAATTATGAACGACAGAGCGGCTGAGCTCGGGTGTAAAAATACAAATTTTGAAAACTGTAACGGGCTTGACGATACGGTAAAAAATCACTATTCCTGCGCCTACGATTTGGCTCTGATTTCCTGCGAGGTTATGAAACACAAGCTTATAAAGAAGTATACGGGGATTTGGCTCGATTCCTTAAGAAACGGCGAAACGGAGCTTAATAATACGAATAAGCTCGTAAATACCTATAACGGAATAACGGGACTTAAAACGGGTACGACCTCTAACGCGGGTTTCTGCGTTTCGGCTACCGCGGAGCGCGACGGTATGCAGCTTGTTGCCGTTGTACTCGGAAGCGAAACGAGCGAGAAGCGTTTTTACTCCGCCGCTCTGCTCCTTGATTGGGGATTTGCGAATTATGAAATAATAAAGCCCGAAATCGACGTCTCCGAAATTAAAAGCGTTAAGGTAAAAAACGGAGTGCTAAAAAGTATAAAACCCGTGTTTAACGCCGATAATAAGG
>JAILGO010000165.1 GCA_024696725.1 Eubacterium sp.
GGTTTTTGGTAACGGTTAAAAAGATTTTTTAACCATAGTAAAAGAGAGACTGCTTTCACAATCTCTCTTCTAATCTCTCAATCGTTCGGTTACTGTATTATTTTATGTTCTTTCTAAACATCCTTATTACAAGTAGCCTGCTGCTCCTGTGTTTTTATTATTTAATTAGCGTTTACTTTACAAGAAACGTTGAGGCAACGTATCCGATATATCCTACGAGCATTACGCAGCCCTGCCAGCGATGGAATTTTTTACTGATTATCGTCGGGAATATCGCTACTGCAATAGCTCCGAGGCATACCATCATATCAATAGTTACTGAGCTTGCCGAAACGGCGAGTGAGCCGTTTCCTTTTCCTGTCGATATGAAAGAGCAAATCGGAAGTATCAGCGAAAGGTCGATAATATTTGCGCCGAGAATATTTCCGACAGAGAGCGCTCCTTCTTTCTTTCTGAGCGCAGTAATTGTAGTAACAAGCTCGGGAAGAGAGGTTCCTATAGCTACTGCGAGAACGCTTATAACTCTTTGTGAAATACCGATATCCTCAGCAAGCACGGTACCTGCGTTAACGAGAAGCTCAGCGCCGATAACCGTTCCCGCGGCGCCGAGGATAAACATAGCGATATTTTTTACCCATTCGCCTTTGGTAACGGTGTCTTTAGTTGGAACAATGTCGTCCTCCTCCTGAAGGCCGATACCGTCGGGACGCGGTTCAATCTGAACGCTGTTGTTTTTCATAGAAAAGTAGTTTTCAATAAAGAATACTACGAATATAATAATAAGAACGACTGTACCTGTTAATGAAAGAGAATAATAATTCTGCGTTTCGTTCTCAAATGTAAGAAGTCGTTTTTCCGTAAAAATACTGCCGAGAACAAGTGTGGCGCTTGCGCCAAACATCATTAACGATTTCGGAGCAAAATCCTTTCGCTTCATTTCCGGAGGCTTTCCGCATAAGACTAAAAATATACCCATTATCATAGCAGTATTAGCCGTGACGGAGCCTATAGCGTTACCTGCCGCCATATCTACGTTTCCCTTAACGGTTGCCGCTATAGATACAATCATTTCCGGCAGCGTAGTCGCAATAGATACAATGGTTGCTCCGATTACAAATTTCGGTACGCCGAGAACCTCTGCAATCCAACTTGCGCTGTCAACAAACCAGTCGCCGCCTTTTATTATCAGCACAAGACCTGCAAAGAAAAGAATTGCGGTAAGCCAAACAGGCGCGCCGTTAAAAAAGCTTTCAATAAATTCCATATATTTCAACTCCTTGTCTAATTAATATACATTATTTTTAATATTATGTCAATTTTATGTTGTAAGTTAATTACAAATTTGATATAATATATAAAACTTTTTTTAAACGGAGATTACTATGAATAAAAAGAAGCTTATTCCCGTTCTTATTCCTTTCATAGCTGCGGTAATCGTTGTCTGTGCGCTTGCTGTTTCCGGCAAGGTTGCAAAAACCGCTAACATCAATCCGACAGCGACTAAAATTGCAGCCGTAGAAAAGACTACTGAGGAAACTACTTTACCTAAAAAGAGTAAGGTCACCCTTATCGCCGTCGGCGATAATCTTATTCACAATACTCTTATAGACGCCGGAGAACAGGATGACGGTACGCTTGATTATAACAGTTTCTACGAAGATATACGTAAATACGTTCAGGAAGCAGATATCGCTGTAATCAATCAGGAAACGATGCTCGGCGGCGACGCCTTCGAGTACAGCGGATATCCGATGTTCAATACTCCGTGGGAAGTAGGAGAGGCGGCAATTAACGCGGGCTTTGATGTGTTTACCTGCGCAACAAATCATACTATGGATAAGGGAAGCGCCGGTATCGCTAAGGAGCTTGAATTCTTCGCACAGCATCCCGAGGTAGTTCATTTAGGTACGTTCGCAAGTGAAGAGGATTACAATAAGATTACTTATTACGAGAAAAACGATATTAAGTTTGCGCTTTTGAATTATACCTACGGTACTAACGGTATTCCAATACCCGAAGATAAGCCTTATGTAGTTAAAATGCTTACCGAAGAAAACGTCCGTAAGGATATCGCGGAAGCGAGAAAGAACGCAGACTTCGTAATCGTATTTCCTCATTGGGGAACCGAAAACAGTCACGAAGTCAACTCGCAACAGAGAAAGTATATTAAAATCTTTTCCGAGCTCGGCGTAGATATGGTAATCGGTACTCATCCTCACGTTTTACAAAAGGTTGAGTGGGTTACAAACGAAACGAGCGGAAAGAAAATGCTTGTATATTACTCAATAGGTAATTTTATCAGCCACCAGGTAAATCTTAATCAGATGTGCGGCGGTATGGCTGAGGTAACTATTGAAAGAAACGGTGACGAAATCAGCATTACTAACGCGAAGCTTGCGCCCGTAATTGACTTTTATACAAATACGGGAAGCGGTTACAGATTCAGCGTTTATAAGCTTTCCGACTATACCGACGACCTCGCTGAAAAGCAGGCGCAGGGCGGTGCTACGGTTAAGTATTTTACCAATCTTTCTAAAGAGGTAATAAGCGAAGAATTTCTTGATTTGGAATAATTGTAAACGTATTAAGTTTTAACAGGAGGATTATATGACAAAGTACACTAAGGAATCAATCTTAAAGGAAGCTAAGGAAAACGGCGTAGAGTTTGTAAGACTTCAGTTTACCGACCTTTTCGGTATTATGAAGAATGTATCAATTACCGTTTCTCAGCTTGAAAAAGCTCTCAATAATGAATGTATGTTCGACGGTTCGTCTATTGACGGCTTCGTAAGAATTGACGAGAGCGATATGTACCTTCATCCCGACTATAATACCTGGGCGGTATTTCCGTGGAGAAAGCATCTGAACGCTCAGACTGCTCGTCTTATTTGCTCGGTTTATAAAGCGGATAATAAAACGCCGTTTGAAGGAGACCCGCGTAATGTGCTTCAGAAGGTAATAGACGAGGCTAAGGACATGGGCTATGGCTTTAACGTTGGACCCGAGTGCGAATTCTTCCTCTTTAAGCTTGACGAGGACGGCAGACCGACTCTTGAACCCGGCGATAAAGCAGGCTATTTTGACCTTAATCCCATAGACCACGGTGAAAACTGCAGACGTGATATATGTCTTGCTCTTGAGGAAATGGGTTATACTATCGAAGCGTCTCATCACGAGGTAGCTCACGGTCAGCATGAAATCGACTTTCAGTTCGGAGACGTAATGCTTTCCGCAGACAGAGTTATGACCTTTAAACACGTTGTTAAGACATACGCTACAAAGCACGGACTTCACGCAACGTTTATGCCTAAGCCGATTTTCGGTATCAACGGCTCGGGTATGCATACAAATATGAGTCTTTATGACCTTAAAACCGGAAAGAATATTTTTGACGACCCCGACGGCGAGCTCGGACTTTCAAAAGAGGCTCACGCTTTTATCGCGGGTATTCTTAAGCACGTTAAAGGTATTACCTGTATCGCTAATCCGACTGTTAACTCGTATAAGAGGCTTGTTCCCGGTTACGAGGCACCCACGTATCTTTCCTGGTCAACCTCAAACAGAAGCGTTCTTTTAAGAGTTCCCGCTTCAAGAGGAAAGGGAACGAGAGTTGAGCTTCGTTCACCCGACCCGACCTGTAATCCGTATCTTGAAATGGCGCTTTGTCTTGCTGCAGGTCTTGACGGTATTAAGAATAATCTTACGCCTCCGGAGCCGATTGATTATAACGTATTCGAGATGAGCGATAAGGAAATCAAAAAACACGGCATTGAGCTTCTTCCCGAAACTCTTCAGGAGGCTATCAGAGAAGCTGAGGCGGATAACCTTATCCGTGAAGCTCTCGGTGACCACGTATTCAATAATTATATTGAAGGTAAAAAGCGCGAATGGCGGGAATACAGTATGCAGATTTCCAAATGGGAAACTGACAGGTATATGATAAATCATTAAAAAATGCTGAGATATATTGAGAAATACGGCGACCTGGATTTTATTCAAAAGCCGTTTAATGAGATAGACAGCCTGATTTTTTCTCAGCTGATTTATAATGATTTTAAAGATGTAATCGGAGATAAGGATATATTAACGCTTTCTGAAGCTGCCGAAAGGTTTTATGCTATACATGATAACGTGTATCTTGATTCTCTGATAGATGTTGCAAAACGCGCTTCAAAGCTTCTTACCGTATGCTCTGAATCAAAGCGTTTCGGCTCTGTAATAGTCAGCGATTATATTGATAACGTTAACGATTCTATTGATAAGCAGATAGCTGCGTGCAGCTTTCTTCTTACGGATGACAGCCTTCTTATTTCCTTCAGAGGAACAGACGCGTCCGTTGCGGGCTTTAAGGAATCTGCTATGCTTGCATATATGTTCCCGATACCCGCGCAGATTGAGGCTTTGCACTATTTTCAGGAGACCGCAATGATGCACGACGGATATGTCCGTTTATGCGGTCATTCCAAAGGCGGAAATCTTGCGATATACGCAAGCGTTAACTGTTCTAATTCGCTTCAGAGGAAAATAAGCGGAGTATACGCTTTTGATTCGCCCGGCTTTCCCGAATGGTTCTTTAGCAGACACGACTACGAGCTTATGGACAGCCGTATTTATCTCTACGCTCCTCAGGGTTCGTTAGTCGGAAGAGCGCTTTACAGCGCTAAGCAGCCTGAAATCGTTGTAAGCTATGCAAAGCACAGCAGACAGCACAGCGTTTCTACCTGGGAAATAGTTGACGATAAGTTTGTTACGACAGATTCGTTTACTGCTGAGTCGGATAAAATGAGCGCTTATCTTAACGACCTTGTTGTTTATATCGGCGATAAGGACTTAGAGGTATTTTATGACGCTCTTGAGCAGACGGCTAACGAACTCGGGATTTCCGATTTTTACGACTTGAAAAAGGTTGACGTAAGCCTTCTTACAATTTTTGTAGACTCTATTCAGACGCTTACACCTGAACAGAAGGAACGTTTCAGAGCGCTTGCAAAAAAGGTTATGACCGACGTAGCTAAAGGTTATGCAAGCGACGCTGCAAGCAAGGCGAAGGGTTACGTAAAGAACATTGCCGAAAAGCTTCCGTTTATGAAAAAATCGGAAACTGAAGGCGAGAAAAATGAAAAAGAAAAGCAGGACGGCGAATAACCGTCCTGTTTTTATTAGTATTTTGAAATTCTGTCGATTGCTGCTTCTTCTTCGTCGCTTAGCGGCGCCCCGTCGTTTGCTTTCAGGTTTTCAAGCAGCTGCGCTTTTGTTCTTACTCCTATCAGTACCGAGGTAACCCCTTTTTTCAATAGCCATTTAATAGCTGTCTGTGAAAGCGTTTCACCTCTCTCGTGCGCAATATCACAAAGCGCTGATATTACTCTCTGCTGGCTTTCCTCATAACCGATGTGTTTACAGTAATTTTCTTTATTGTAAAGACGGGCTCCCTCGGGAATACCGTTTTTGTATTTATCGGAAAGCCTGCCCTGAGCAAGCGGTGAGAAGGCGATAATACCTTTTTCTTTCTTTTCTGATTGCTCTTTGAGTCCGTTTTCCTCAATAGCTCTGTCAAGAATATTATATCTGTTCTGATTGATAACGAACGGTACGTTATAGTCTTCAAGACGGTGATTCATTCTGTGCATGGTTTTACCGTCGTAATTGCTTAAGCCGACATAAAGCGACTTGCCCTGTCTTACTATATCGCTTAGGCAAAGCGCAGTTTCGTGAAGCGGCGTTTCGGGAGTCATACAGTGATGATAGAAAATATCAACGTATTCAAGACCGAGCCGTTTTAAGCTTTGGTCAAGAGAAGCGGTAAGATATTTTCTCGAACCGCCTTTTCCTCCGTAAGGACCGGCCCACATTTCATAACCTGCTTTTGTTGATATAACAAGCTCGTCCCGGTAAGGCATTAAGTCGTTTTTCAGTATTTTACCGAAATTGATTTCAGCGCTTCCCGGCGCAGGACCGTAGTTATTAGCTAAGTCAAAGTGAGTAATCCCGTTATCAAAGGCCGTCAGTATTATATCTCTTATTTCATCATAATCGGCGTTGCTGCCGAAATTCTGCCAGAGTCCTAACGAAATCGTAGGAAGTGCGAGGCCGCAATCGGGAAGATAATTGAAGTTTTCTGCGGAATATCGTTTCGGGGAAGGATTGTACATTATAATCACCTCAAAATTTTTCTTGCATTTTAATAAGCTATAATGTATAATATCATAGTC
>JAILGO010000166.1 GCA_024696725.1 Eubacterium sp.
GGTTTTTGGTAACGGTTAAAAAGATTTTTTAACCATAGTAAAAGAGAGACTGCTTTCACAATCTCTCTTCTAATCTCTCAATCGTTCGGTTACTGTATTATTTTATGTTCTTTCTAAACATCCTTATTACAAGTAGCCTGCGCCCTGCTTTTTTATTTTACTGTTCTTCGCCGCCGAGGCGCTTTCTCTGTTCAAGCACCGCTTCGTGCATTTCCTCCTTGGTTTTGCCGGTAAGCTTATAGAAGAAGAAGGGAACGCCCGCAAGAAACATCATAAAGCCATGGAATACCGTATAGAAGAACAGCATAGCTATCTTCGTATTCAGGCTTTGTTCGGGGTTCGGAATCAAATCCGTAGGCTGAATATAGTGAATAATCGAGTGCTCGCCGTAAAGAATTCTCGGCGCAAGAGCGCTCGCTATCGTTCCGCTTATCATAGTGCCTATGCCGATAACGGTGGGAAGCGTTGCGTCAAGGCGTTTGCCCGTTTTAAGCTCCATATCCTCAAGAACGTCAGCCTGGAACATAGTGGGAAGAAGGTTCGACGCACCGAACTGAAGTCCGATTAAGAACAGCGCAACGATAAATACGACCTGAAGCGCGTTGTTTCCGCTTTTGAAATAGGTGTAACCGATTCCGAAGGCGACGACGTTTATAATTACGGAATAAATACCGCTTGCAATATAAAGCACCTTCGAGTTGAATTTTTTAAGCAGGAAGTTGATTACGAGCATACCTACCGCCGTACCTATACCCGTCGGAAGACCGAAGAGAAGGAACTTACTTGTTGAGCCGAGCAGCGCAGCCGCAAGGAACGGACCGAGATAGGTTGAAATACCCCTGAAGCTCTTTAAGAAGTCGGAAGCAATAATCGCCCACGCGTACTTATTAGTAAGAATATCCTTAAAGCCAAGCAGCGGGTTTTTCTTTTCCGCAGCATACTCGACTCTTTCGCGCACCGCGCTCATACCGAAAAGCATTGCAACGACGCCCACGACGCCGCATAGTCCTGCGCCGATTATGTACTGAAGTCCTTCGTTATCCTTCCAGATAAGACCGATAACGAGAATGATTACAAGCGGTGCGGAGTTGCCGACCGCTGACGCAATACTTCTGAAAGAAATTACGGTATCTCTTTCTTTCATATTCGGCGTCATTACGATAGCAACCATATTTACGGAGTTGCCGAAATGGGTCGTTATTGCCCACGCAACGCCTATAGTTACTATGTAAATCATAACGAGGGTTCCGCTTAAAAACTTAGGCGTAAAGAAGCTCAGTACAAGCAGAACGCCTGCGGGAATCGCCGCATAAATACCGAGCGGCTTGAACTTGCCCTTTTTGCCGACCTTTCTTCCGTCAATATACATTGCAATAAAGAAATTGAGGAAGAAGGGAATAATGCTCAGCAGGGTGTTGTAAAGCGACGCCTGAGAATCAGACAGTCTGAGAACGTTTACGATGTAAGCGTTTCGGAAGTTGCCTACCATACCCGTCATATTCGTGTAGAAGAATACAGCTACGAGGTACAGGATAAACTCGCTTTTTTTAACGTGCTTTACATCCTGAGCGAGAATGTTGGAATTTTCCATAAGTCCTCCTATTTAACCGTGATTTTTATTTTTTTATATAATCCGTTCTGGGTTATAACGTAGATATATGCCGTACCCTTTTTCTTTGCGGTGATTTTTCCTTTTTTGTTAACCGTCGCGACTTTTTTATCCGAGCTTTCATAGCGGAATTTCGCAACGTGGGTTTTAACCTTCCTTTTGTGAAGAAGCGTCGGCTTTAAGCTTTTCGATTTACCTTTTTTAATTGTAAGGGCTTTAGCCTTCAGCTTTACGCCCGTCGGGTTTCCGTATTTACCGCCCTTTGTCGCGCAGTGTACGGTCTTTGAAACGGCAAGAACCTTTGCGCCGTTCTTCGGCGTGTTTTTATACGCCGCAACGACGTATTTAAAATACTTTCCCTTTGGAAGCTTTTTTACGGTATACGTAAGGCGGGACTTTTTAACCTCTTTAAGCTTGACGAGCTTTCTTCCGCATCTTGAGCCGTAAATAATATATCCGTCGGCGTTTTTAACGTTCTTCCAGCTAAGAACGATTTTATGCTTATCCTTTGCCTTTGCTTTCAGCCTGAGGGGGAGAAACGCCGAGCCCTTAACGTCCTTTTTATCCGTGTCGGTTTTTATAATTTCCTCCTCAGCCTCCTCGTAAGAAGGATACTCGTCCTGTCCGCCGGGGTCTACGGGCTCAGGCTCGGGTTCGGGCTCGGGTTTTACGGTTATCATATACGCGTAACCCGGCTCGCTTTCGGTAGCGTCCTCAAAGCCTAAGAAGTATGAGCCGCTTATTATATTGAGGTTTGAAGTTCTGACTGTCGTTGAAGTTATAAAATCAAAGATTGATTCCGAGCCGCTTCTCGGTCCGTAAAGCCATATCTCCGAATTGTCGAAGCTGACGGAATTTATTCCCATAACCGCGACTCCCTCGTCCGTTGCCGAGGTAGCGTAGAAGGTTGCAGAGGCGTCTTTAAAGCTTACGTCGGCGGTTGAATAAAGGCAAACTGCCTGACGGCATTTTCGTGTTCCGACGGAAAGCACCTTTCCCGTAACGATAACGCTGCCATCGGCGTAGATAACGTAAACGGTCGCGTCGGCTTCAACGGTGCCGCTTGTTACGCTGCTGTTTTTCACGGTGTTAATAGTGAGCGGTCTGTCGCCCTTATAGTATATTCCGCAGTAAATGTTTTTTCCTTCAGATTTAGTAGTACCCATTATTACCGAGCTTATATCCGCACCGTTCAGGGTAAGCGTATTGCTTTCAAAGCTGAAGGACACCGTACCGTCGCCGAAAATATCCGCCGCGTTTCCTGCGGTAACGTCCGTTCCGCCTATGCAGAGAAAGGGAGTATCGTCCGCGAATGCGCTGAGCGGCAAAGCCGTCAGCATCAGAACGAGAGCCATTAACGAGCTGATTAATTTTTTCATAATATCACGTCCTTAAACAATTATAGCATATTGTAATAGCTTTGTATATAAAAAAATAAAAGAGGCTGCGCCTCTTTCAGAATTTTTCCGCGAGCTTCGGAAATTTATTATAAAGCTCGAAGCGGTTATTAATGAGTTTATTGAAAAACGCGATTATGTGTCCGTTGCACAGCGCTATGACGAGAGTGCCTGCGGTTACGCCGACGAAGCGGTGAAAGAGGATAAGGGTAAGCGAAACGCTGAGAACGAGAAAACAGAAGTCGAAGCCGAGCTTGAATTTTCTTAAGTTAAGCTTTCTTTCCTCTACGACCGTTCTTACGAAGTAATCGTAAGCGCACGGAGCAAGATAGGTGTTGATAAAAAGCGCTACGCCGAGCGAGGTCAGAATCATTCCCGTTATAAATAATACTATCCTGAGCCATATCGCTTCAACCGGGAAGCCGCTCAGGCACCATATAAAGAAATCGAGAACAGTGCCGTAAATCAGCGCCGTTAAAAACGAGGTGAGATAGCTCAATCTGAATTTCTTAACCGCTAAACACATTAATGCGAGCACAAACGCCTGAAAAAAGTATTCGGTCTGACCGTAGGTTAAAAAGCTTACCCTTTCGCTTATTATATATGTCGGCGCCGCTATCATTGAAAGTCCCAAATCGGCTTTAGTCATAAGCGCTATCGCGAGAGGCATAATTATAAGCCCGAGAGCGTAACACAGCTCTCGGGGGAAGCGTATTTTCTTATTCATATATATCTCTTTTAAGCGAGCCGATATAAGGCAGGTTTCTGTACTGCTGGTCATAGTCGAGACCGTAGCCGACAACGAATTCGTCAGGAACGGAGCAGCCTACGTAATCGGGAGTAAGGTCAACGACGCGTCTTTCGGGCTTGTCGAGAAGGGTGCAGACGGAAATCGAGTTTGCGCCTCTCGTCTTAAGCATTCTGCAAACGTAGTCGAGAGTTCTTCCCGAGTCAAGAATATCCTCGACGATAAGAAGGTCGTAGCCTGCGAGGTCGATGTCGATATCCTTAATGATTTTTACCGCGCCGGTTGACGTCGTTCCGCCGCCGTAGCTCGATACGGCGAGGAAGTCAAGCTTAAGCGGAAGGTCGATATGTCTCGTGAGGTCGGTCATAAAATAAACCGAACCCTTAAGTATACCTACGACGAGAAGGTTTTTGTCCGCAAAGTCCTTAGTAATCTGTGCGCCGAGCCTTCTGTTGATTTCGTCAAGCTCGTCCTTTGAAACAAGAATTTCGTTAATGTCGTTATTAAGTGTTGCCATAGTAATACCTCAAAAAGCAGGGGAGGGCGTAACCCTCCCCGATTAAATTATCTGTCTTCTCTGAAATATGAAAGTCCGAGCGACGCGGGTGGCTGATGCTCTTTTTTCTTTCTTGCCGATACGATAACAAGCACTAAGATTGTTACAACGTACGGAAGCATCTGAATAAGCGGAATATATGTCATAGGAACGCTGATATAGGTAAAGAGAATGTAAAGCGCGCCGAAAACATAGGAGCCGATTATCGCTAAATTGGGTTTCCATATAGCAAAGATTACGATTGCGATTGCAAGCCAGCCTCTGTCGCCGAAGCCATTGTTTGACCAGATACCGTTACTGTAATCCATAACGTAGTAAAGTCCGCCGAGACCTGCGATTACGCCGCCGATAATTGTCGCTGTATATTTATATGCGTTTACGTTTATACCTGCAGCGTCGGCAGTCGCCGGATTTTCGCCTACCGCTCTGAGCTGTAAGCCTACGCGTGTTTTATTTAACACGATGCTTGCGACGACGGCGAGTATTATCGCAAGATATACCATAAAGCCGTAACAGAAGAACATCTTTCCGAAGGCGTTCATATTCTGAGCAAACGGCAGAGTCTTTTTAAATGCAGTCGCGACCTCGGTCATTGCAAGATAGGGAACGTCGCTCTTTACAACCTTGATTAACGAGCCGCCGAAGAAGTTGCCGAAGCCTACGCCGAAGGTTGTGAGCGCAAGACCGGTAACGTTCTGATTAGCTCTTAAGGTAATAGTTAAGAAGCAGTAAATAAGAGTTACTATCAACGAGCCGATTATGCTTGCAAGAAGAGGAATCAGTACGGCAAGAAACGGGTTGACGGAAGCGGTGTTCGTCTGATAGAAGAACGCTCCGATAACGCCCGAAATAGCGCCGACGTACATAATTCCGGGTATGCCGAGGTTTAAGTTACCCGACTTTTCGGTAATTATTTCACCTGTTGCGCCGTAGAGCAACGGAGTTCCCTGCATTATTGAACGGGAGATAAATTGAAACAGAGTTCCCATATTATTTATCCTCCTTTGCTGTCTTTTTACTTCTGAAATGAACCTGATAGTTTATAAAGAATTCGCATCCGATAATAAAGAACAGGATTATTCCGGTCAATATCTGTGAGAAGTCGGCGTTAAGTCCGAACTTTGAAGATACTTCGTCTGCGCCTCTCGCGAGGAAAACAAGTAAAAGAGATGTTAAAATCATATAAATCGGATTAAACTTTGCGAGCCAGCTTACCATAATCGCGGTAAAGCCGCGTCCGCCGGCAATGTTCGGGTCAACCGAGTGAGATGAACCGCCGACGAGAAGAAGTCCTGCGATACCGCAGATAGCGCCGGAAAGCGCCATGGTACGGATAATAACCTTTTTAACGTTAATTCCGATATAGCGGGCCGTGTTTTCGCTTTCGCCGACTACGGAAAGCTCATAGCCGTGCTTGCTCTGTCTGAGATAAATGTGAAGAACTATTGTAATAATTATTACAACGGAAATGTTAAGAAGATAATCCGTGTGGAAAAGCTGCGGGAACCAGCCGTGGGAAAGAAGGTCGGGTCCGACAACGTTTGAGCCGCTCTTGTCAGCGACTTTAAGGAAGTATTCTATAAGCTGAATAGCAACGTAGTTCATCATTAGGGTGAACAGAGTTTCGTTAGTTCCCCACTGAGCCTTGAAGAACGCCGGTATTATCGCCCAGACGCAGGCGGTAACAATCGAGAAGAATATCATTATTAATATGAGAAGCGCATCGGGTATTTTTCCGCCGAGATAAAACATACACATTGCGGTTGAAAGCGCGCCCATTAATACCTGACCCTCTGCGCCGATGTTCCAGAATTTCATTTTAAACGCAGGAGTAACCGCGAGCGACACGCAGAGAAGAAGCGCTACGTCGTGTATAGTTACGAGCATACGTCCCTTTCCGAAGGCGCCGTGGAAAACGGTTTTAAAAATTGAAATCGGGTCGTCGCTTGTAAAAAGCTTGGTAACGATTCCGCATACGATTAACGCAAGAATAATAGCGACGGCTCTGACTAATACGGCGGATTTAAAAGAGGTGTTCGTGCGCTTGGTGATACGAATCAAAGGTTCGTTATTCTTCATTTTCTTCACCTCCGTGTTTCTTCGTCATTAACAGACCGAGCTCGTCCTTCTTAGCCGTTCTGCCGTCAACTATGCCGGTAACATAACCGGAGTTGATTACCATAATTCTGTCGCAGAGCTCGATAAGAACGTCGAGGTCCTCGCCTACGAAAATAATTGAAACGCCCTGCTCCTTCTGTTTATTGAGAAGGTTATATATCATATAGGACGAGTTGATATCAAGTCCTCTTACCGGGTAAGCTACCATAAGAAGTCTCGGCTCAAGAGCGATTTCTCTTCCGACGAGTACCTTCTGAACGTTACCGCCCGAAAGACGTCTTACGGGCGTGTCGACCCCCGGAGTAACCACCTCAAGCTCCTCGATAATCGACTCGGCGAGCTTTTTGGGCCTCTTTCTGTCAACAAATCCGCTTCCGCCGTTTTTATACGAGCGAAGCATCATATTGTCGGTTATGTCCATACTTCCGACGAGTCCCATACCGAGTCTGTCCTCGGGTACGAAGCTCATCGCTACGCCGAGCTTTCTTATATCTCTCGGCGATTTTCCGACGAGCTGCTGCTCTACATCGTCGTGGTCGGTAAAGAGTATGCTTGAGCCCTTTTCGCATTTCTGAAGTCCCGCGATGCTCTCAAGAAGCTCCTTCTGACCGCTTCCCGAAATACCCGCGATACCGAAAATCTCGCCGCTGTTAACGCTGAAATTAACGTCCGTAAGCGCGTTGCTTCCGTCGTACTTCTTAACGTTAAGCCTTTTAACGACAAGTCTCGTTTCGGGCTCGACGGGCTCCTTTCTCTCGATGTTAAGAGAAATCTTTTCGCCGACCATAGCCTCGGTAAGACTCTGCTCGGTAGCCTCGGGCGTATTTACGACTCCGACGTTTTCGCCCTTCCTGAGAATAGCGACTCTGTCGGAAATCTCAAGAACCTCGTGAAGCTTGTGCGTAATAATAATTACGGTTTTATTATCCTTTTTCATATTGTTAAGGACGGTGAAAAGCTTCCTCGTTTCCTGAGGCGTCAATACTGCGGTGGGCTCGTCGAGAATGAGAATGTCAGCTCCCCTGTAAAGCACCTTTATAATTTCGACGGTCTGCTTTTCGGAAACGGACATCTCATAAATCTTTTTATTTAAATCTATCTGGAATCCGTATTTATCGGTTATTTCCTTAATTCGTTTGGTTGCGTTTTTAATATTGTATTTTTCACCGTCGTCTATTCCGAGCACGATGTTTTCCGCAGCCGTAAAAACATCAATAAGCTTGAAATGCTGGTGAATCATTCCTATTTTACAATCAAAGGCGTCTCTCGGCGACTTGATAACGACTTCCTTTCCGCCGACAAAAATCTGGCCCTCGTCGGGGTAATAGATTCCTGCGACCATATTCATAAGCGTAGTCTTGCCGGAGCCGTTTTCGCCGAGAATTGCAAGTATTTCGCCGTACTTTACCTGTAAGTCGACGTTTTTATTTGCAACTACTTTTGTGCCGAAAGCTTTGGTTATTCCTTTTAATTCAAGTGCATACGAGGTTTTTTCCATTTTTGACCTCCGCGATTTGGATAAACTATAAATCAAATTACCGTGGCAGCGTTTCCACTGCCACGGGTTTTATTATTTCGGGTAAACTATGAATTAGTCGCCGAAGTTTGTGTTAATATTTGTAATGCCGTCGATTACAAGGTCGAAGTACGGAGCGGACCTGAATTCGTTACCGGACTCGTCGAAGTATCCGTCGTGAACAACGTTTGTGTCGCCCTTGAAGTCGCCGTCGATGTCAGCCATGTACTTTGTAAGGTGACCGTCAGCGTCAACCTCTGCGTTAGCGTTGATACCGTTCTTCTTATCAACGGTTACGGTGAAGGTGGATGTATCGTAAACATGGAGCGTTCCTGCCTTGAACTGGTCGATAACCTTGTTCAGCTCAGCGATTGTGGATTCGCCGTCAACAACATCCTGGTTGATACCGGAGATAACTACGGAGTTGGTAGCGATAGTTCCGCACCAGTTAGCCTCGATAGCTTCACCCTTGATGGTGTTTTCAATGATGTGCTGGAAGTAAGGAGCCCAGTTAATTGCGGAAGAAACGATGAAGGTGTTCTTACCTGCAGAATATGTAGAACCGTTATAGGAAACGTTCGGAACGCCTGCAAGCTCACAAGCTGTGGGAGCGCCTAATGAGTCAGCGTGCTGAGAAATAAGTACGCAGTTATCCTTTTCGATTAATGCGGTAGCAGCCTCCTGCTCCTTAGCCTGGTCATACCATGAACCGGTGTAACGAACCTTCATTGTTGCGCTCGGGCAAACGCTCTTTGCGCCGAGATAGAAGGAGGTAAGACCTGATACAACCTCTGCATAAGTGAACGCGCCTACGTAACCGATGACAGCCTGCTCAGCAGTGATTTTGCCTTCCTTAATCATATCGTTAAGCTTGATACCTGCAGCAACGCCGGCAATATATCTGCCTTCGTAGATAGCAGCGAACGCGTTATGATAGTTAGCAAGACCTGCGCCCTTGGCAGCAGTACCGGTAGCGTGACAGAACTCTACGTCGGGGAATTCCTTAGCAGCTCTCATCATGTGTGATTCGTGACCGAAGGAGTCAGCGAATACAACCTTACAGCCCTTGTTCTTGGCAAGGTCAACAGCTGTGTTGTAGCAAGCGTCGTTTTCATCGATGTTTGTTACGATGATAACCTGCTCGTCGGTTAAGCCCATGCCCTTAGCAGCTGCCTTTAAGCCGTCGATGAAGTTCTTGTCGTAGGTTGAGTTTTCGTCATGAAGACAGATAAGACCGATTTTGAAATCTGCGGGAATCTCAACGTCGGATTTAATCTCTTCACGAGCGATGATTTCGGCGCTTTCGCCTTTCACTGTGTTTTCAGCAGTTTCTCCGCCCTTTGAGCAAGCTACGAATACGCCTGCAACAGCGAGGATAACAGCAACGAGAACAGCAATGATTTTCTTTGTGTTTTTCATGTGTTTTCCCTCCATAAAAAAATATTGAATGGTTTATATTATAAGGCTGACGCCGTTATAATCTATCTGAATACGATTTCGCCGGTTTCGTGGTTCATGCTTTCAACGATTGCGAGGCTTTCAACCTTAATACCTTTTTCGCGAAGCTTGTCGCCGCCGTGCTGATAACCCTTTTCAATTACCGTTCCGCAGCCCGCGAGCTCGGCTCCGCTTTGCCCGACGATATTGATTAAGCCCTTGAGCGCGTTTCCTATTGCAAGGAAGTCGTCAACGATAAGAATTTTATCGCCCTTGCCGAGAAAACGCTTCGAAACCATAATGTCGTAGGTCGTGCCGTGGGTGAAGCTTGCGACCGAGGTCGTATAAACGTCGCCCGCAATATTTTTCGTTTTCGTTTTCTTTGCAAAAACCAAAGGGCATTCAAATTCCTCTGCAACCGCGGTACCGATAGCAATGCCGGAAGCCTCGATTGTCAGGATTTTGTTAACGCCCTCGTTTTTAAAAAGCCTATGAAATTCCTTCGCGATTTCGCGCATAAAGACGCAGTCAATCTGATGGTTAAGAAAGCAGTCTACCTTAAGGATATTACCCTCGTAAACCTCGCCCTCAGCGAGAATCTTCTGCTTGAGAAGTTCCATTTTGCGTCACCACCGAAATCTAAATTACACAAATATAATATATTAATATTAGTCAATTTTCAACAAATATTGAAAATTGATACCGTTTCTTAACCTTTTTCT
>JAILGO010000088.1 GCA_024696725.1 Eubacterium sp.
GGTCGGATTTCAATGCTGCACAATATATAGAGTATAATAGTCAAATAAGCTTATACCGACAAAATATTGGTATATTTTGTCGGTAACAAAAAGGTAACATATAATTACAGGTTTGTCAACACTTTTTATTGTAAAAAACAGATTATTTTTAATTATTAAAACACTTGTTCTTATTATAAGAATTTCTTGACAATACTGCTAAATAATTATATATTAATACTAACTATATCTTTTATTTCTGGTAAATGGCGTATGAAAAGAGATTTAATTAAAACAGATGTTGTTATAGTGGGCTCCGGAGTAGCGGGCTTATTCGCCGCGCTTTGTATCCCCAACACTAAGGAAGTGCTTTTGATTACTAAGGAAAAGCTTGACGAATGCGACTCCTTTTTAGCTCAGGGCGGCGTGTGCGTGCTTAAGGATATAAGCGACTTTAAGTGTTATTATGAGGACACGATGAAGGCGGGACATTATGAGAATAATCCCGAGGCTGTGCGCGTTATGATTGAAAGCTCTCCCGAGATTATAGATACCCTTGTTAAGCTCGGCGTTGACTTCGACCTCGACAAGACGGGAAATTTCGATTATACCCGTGAGGGCGCTCACAGAGAGAACAGAATTCTTCACCATAAGGACGAAACGGGAAGAGAGATTACCGAAACTCTGCTCGCTATCGCTATGAGAAGAAAAAATATAACCTTCGTAACCCGTACTACAATGATAGACTTTATCGAGAAGGATAATACCTGCTACGGTATTGTATGTGAGGACGAGTACGGCGAAATGGGCGCGATTACCGCTAAGGATATTATTCTCGCGACGGGCGGTATAGGCGGTCTGTTTAAGAATTCCACAAACTACGCTCATATTACGGGCGACGCTTTCGCGCTCTGTCTTATCCACGGCGTTGAGCTTCAGGATATGAATTATATTCAGATTCACCCGACTACCCTCTATTCCAAATCCAGGGGAAGACGCTTTCTTATAAGCGAGAGCGTAAGAGGCGAAGGCGCGATTCTTCTTAACGAAAACGGCGAGCGCTTTACGGACGAGCTTCAGCCGAGAGACGTGGTAACCAACGCGATAGTTGAGGAAATGAAAAAATTCGGCACGGACCACGTTTATCTTACGCTTCCGAATATGACGAGCGAGGAGGCTAAAAAGCGCTTCCCGAATATATTTGAGGCTTGTATGCAGGAGGGCTACGACATTACTAAGGATATGGTCCCCGTAACTCCCGCGCAGCACTATATGATGGGCGGTATTAAAACCGACATTAACGGAAGAACGACTATGGCGCATCTTTTCGCAGTCGGCGAAACCGCGTGTAACGGCGTACACGGAAAAAACCGTCTCGCGTCGAACTCGCTTCTCGAAAGCCTCGTTTTCGCTAAACGCGCGGCTGACGTGATAGCCTCCGACAATACTAAAAAGAGCGGCGAAATACCGTCGGTTGACCTCGATTCCTATCCTCCGAAAGAGGAAAGGGAAAAGAACTTCAAGGATATAATTATGGCTGAAATAAAAAGAAAGGATGAAGCGTTTTATGATAAATGGTGTAACGATGAAGATTAACGTTGATAGCTATCTTATCAACACTCTGAAAGAGGATATTACCTCCGAGGACGTTTCGACTAACGCCGTAATGCCTGAAAATAAGCAGGGAAGCGCCCAGCTTATCTGTAAGCAGGACGGTATAATCTGCGGCCTTGACGTGTTCGAAAGAGCCTTCTTCCTTCTTGACGAAAACAGCCGCTTTGAAACGGAGTATAAAGACGGCGACGAGGTTAAAAAGGGTACTCTTATCGGTACCGTATACGGTGAAATAAAGGCGCTTCTTTCTGCGGAGAGAACGGGACTCAATTACCTTCAGCGTATGAGCGGTATCGCGACTATGACGAGAGAGTACGCCGACGAGCTTAAGGGCTATAAGACCGTGCTTCTTGATACAAGAAAGACTACTCCTAATATGCGCCCGTTTGAAAAGCACGCGGTAAAGGTCGGCGGCGGCACAAATCACCGCTATAATTTATCCGACGGCGTACTTTTAAAGGATAACCATATCGGAGCGGCGGGCTCAATAACGAAGGCGATAGAAATGGCGAAGGCTTATGCGCCGTTCGTCCGCAAAATCGAAATTGAAACGGAAACGCTTGAGCAGGTAAAGGAAGCGCTTGAAGCGGGCGCGGATATTATCATGCTCGATAATATGGATAATGAAACAATGAGAAAGGCTGTTGAGCTTGTCGGCAAAAGAGCGCAGACCGAGTGCAGCGGTAACGTAACGAAGGAGCGTCTTCGCGAAATCGGCGAAATCGGCTTAGATTTCGTTTCCTGCGGCGCGCTTACGCATTCTGCGCCGATACTGGATTTCAGCCTTAAAAACCTTAAGCCTCTGGAGGACTGATTATGCTTTACAGACCCGAATACGACGAGAACGGTAAAAAGGTTCTCTGTGAAATGAACGGCGTAAATTCCGATATGCTTATGGATATTTACGTAAAAAAACTGAAAAAGGGCGAGGTCCTCACTATTAATGAGGAGCTTAACGAAACCGCAATTCTGCTTCTTTCAGGCAAGGTGCGCTTTGCCGTAGGCGATAAGATTGACGAAATCTGCGAAAGGGAAAATCCGTTCCAGAAAACTCCCTACGCCGTGCATTTTTCTCACGGTACTCCCGCGCATGTTGAGGCGCTTGAGGACGGCGAGGTGCTCGTTCAGATGACGGATAACGAAAAAGTATGGGAGCCGCAGTTCTATAATCCCGAAAACTGCCTTTATCAGCATTTCGGTAAGGGACAGTGGGACGGCACGGGCTACCGTATCGTTTCAACAATGTTCGACCTTTCGAACGCGCCTTATTCAAATATGGTAATGGGCGAGGTGTTTAATCAGCAGGGACGCTGGTCCTCTTATCCGCCTCACCATCATCCTCAGCCCGAGCTTTACTATTATCAGTTCAACCCGCCTCAGGGCTTCGGCGCAGGCTTCGAGGGAGAAACGCCGTATAAAACAGAAAACGGAACATGCCTTTGTATCAGAGGCGGTAACGCTCATCAGCAGGTAACGGCGCCGTGCTACGAGATGTACTATGTATGGCTTATCCGCCATCTCGACGGCGACCCGTGGGACAAAACGCGTATTAATGAAAAACAGCACGAGTGGATTTTAAATGCAGACTAAAAGTGTTTTTTTAAAGGATTATTCAGAAATTGAAAAGGTTTTTGAACGCGAGGGCGTTCAAAGACCTTTCCTGTGCTGCGGAAAAAGCTTTCAGAAAACTGAGCTTTTCGCATATCTGAAGCAGTTTAACCTTACCGTTTTCGACAATATCCGTCCTAATCCGCGCTTTGACGATATGCTTACCGCTGCGGTGCTTTTTAAAGAGAAAAACTGCGATTTTATGATTGCCGCAGGCGGCGGAAGCCCGATGGACAGCGCGAAAATGATTCGTATTCTGACTAATAACGACGAACAGACTGCGCTTTACGGCGATATAGTCAATAACGGTATCAAAGCGCTTTTTATTCCTACTACCGCAGGTACGGGAAGTGAGGCTACCAAGACCTCAGTTTTCTATCTTAACGAGGTGCATAAGTACAGCGTTCACAGTCTTGATTTCATTCCCGACTATATTCTCTTTGACGAAAAGTTGCTTGAGACGCTTCCTCTCTATCAGAAAAAGGCGACCTGTCTTGACGCGCTCTGTCACTCGATAGAGAGCTACTGGAGCACGAAAGCGACCGACGAGAGCAGGGAGTACGCCGAAAAGTCAATTAACCTCTTCTTTGAGAATAAGGACGGCTATCTTAATAATTCGCGCGAAGGTAACCTCGGTATGCTTTGGGCGTCGTATTACGGCGGTAAAGCGATAAATATTACCGGAACCGTCGCGCCGCACGCGCTTTGCTACAATATAACTATGAACTGCGGTACCTCTCACGGACACTCCGTCGCCGTACTTCTTTCAAAAATATATGAGTATATGCTCGAAAAGGATTATCCCGGGGAGCTCTTTGCCTCGTTTTCAAAGGTGATGGGCGGTAACGCCGTTCGCGACGGGCTTGAAATATTTAATTCAATCCTTACAGAGCTTGACCTTGAACAGCCGAAAATTGACGAGAGCAGGCTTGATGAATTCGTCGGTGAGGTAAATATTAAGAAGCTCGCGACTAACCCCGTACCGTTTGATAAAAACGACGTTAAGGAGCTTTACAGAAGGACGCTTTGTGATGGAATATAAATACGAATTACACTGCCATACGAATATGGTAAGTCAGTGCGGAAGGCTGAGTCCGTGCGAAGTAACCGAGCTGTATAAAAAAGAGGGCTATTCGGGTATTGTTATAACCGAGCATTACAGTCCGCTTACCTTCGGTATTAACAGCTATTATAAGCCTCAGCGTCTTGTCGATTTTTACATATCCTCCTATGAGGAAATGAAAAAATACGAAACTGAGGATTTTTCCGTTCTCTTCGGTATGGAGCTTCGCCACTACGGAACGGGCGCCGATTATCTTATCTACGGCGCAGAGCCCGAGTGGTTAAGAAAGCAGGGAAATCTTATGAAACTGTGGGAGAAGGACGCTTACCGTCTTATGCACGAAGCGGGCTGCCTCGTCTTTCAGGCACATCCTTACAGGTCTTATATTTTAAGGTGTAACCCCGACTATATCGACGGAATTGAGGTCTATAACGGAAAATGCGACGCCGAAACGAATTTTAAAGCGCTTCAGTGGGCGATTGAAACGGGCAAGCTTATGTCCTCGGGCTCTGATTTTCATACCCCCGACCAGCTCGCAAAGGGCGGTATAATTACAAACGAGCCGATTAAAAACAATGCCGACCTTGTCCGCGTTCTCAAATCAAGAAACTATAAACTGATAAAAAAATAAAAGCCGTTTTCCGGCTTTTATTTTTTTATCCTTTTTAATATCTTGCCGAGTATCGGCTTGATTTCTTTTATAGGTATTATAATTACCGCCGCTATCGCGTAGCCGATAACGCCGCAAACGCCTGCCGCCGCGATTAGCCTGAACCAGCTGTCAAGCACGAAGCGCGAGGTCACGATACTGAAAAGACCTATAAGTACAGGTATGGGGAGCGAGGTGCGTAGCACCGTAAGATAAAACTCCTTAGGCTTTGCGCCGATAATTCTTGCCGCGTACCACGAGTTGAAGAAAATGTATCTTGAACAGATAAGTATAAGACTCGGTACTACAAGAATAATAACTCCGAGGTCGGTGGTCTTTCCGAGAATAAGCTCGACTATAATATTAACTACGCCGATTCCGAAGCTGACGAATACGGGGATTTTAAGCTTGTTTACTACAACGCTGAGCTGTGACAGCGCGTAGGTCTGAGAGTTAAAGAACGCCTGAATTACCGTTAAGGTCGAAAGCGTAACGATAAGGTTAATAGTTTTTTCGTCTACGCCGCTCAGCCACAACGCGTAAAACGGCTTTGAAAACGCAATAAAGCCTGCGACGGGTACCATAAGAATAAGTCCGTTTACTCTTATCGAGGTCTTTGCCTCGTTTACTAAATCGTCGTGACGGTTTTCCGAATAAAGCGCAATAAAGGTAGGAGTGAACATAGTGCCTACCGTGCCGACTATCATACTGATTGCGTTCGGTATGGTTCTCGCGGTTGAAAGATTGCCCATAGCCTGCTGGTCGAACAGAAGATTAGCGAGTACGGTGTCAACGTTTCTCATAAGTATACCGCTGAGCGAAATAAAGCTCATCCATATTCCCGCCGACGCTATTTCCTTAACGGAGCGCAGCCTGGCAAGCCGCGGATTTATCTTTAACTCGGGAAGAAAGCGGTGAGTTAAATTGTAATTTGCGATACCTAAAAATACAGTGCTCGCAAGCGTTGCAAGCGGCATAAAGTATACTTTAAGAGGGAAGAAGCTGAAAAGGACTATTATTACCGTAATCCTTACAAGGTATGAGGTTATATTTCTGTAGGCGTTAATATTGAGCTTGTTTTTAGCGAAGGTGCCTACGGTGAATACCGAGGTAATTATGCTTATTATCGAGCTCAGCCACGTTATTAAAAACGTGATTTTAACCTCGCCGAGATACTGGGGCGAGATTTTTAAAAAGCGGTCTATAAACGGAATAAAGCCCGCTCCGAAGAGCGCTATAGCCGCACAGATAACGCCGTTGGCGGTAAGCACGGAGTTTATGTATTCGCTTGCCTTGTCGTAGTTATCCTTATTGATTTCAAGCGTTATAAACCTTCCCGCGACCGAGTTGAATACGATAGTAATAATTGAAAAATAGGATACTATATCCGTAGAAAGATTAACGTAGCCTATAGCCTCGGTTCCGAGGTTTTTAATAATTTTAGGTACAACAAAAAAGTTAATAGCAAACTGTACTATTAACGCCAGAATATTAGCAACAATATTAATAAAATTCTGTTTTTTGCTGATTTTCATTTTATCCTATCCAAGCCTTGCAAGCATTCTGCAAAAATATTTATAGCATTTTAAAGGTATTAAGCGATAAAGCCGCGTTTTAAAAATTATGTCTGCAAGCTTAAAGTATATTCCCGAATACGGACGGCGACTCTTGTATTTAAGCGGCACGCCCTGCGTTTTAACCGCTTCGGCTTCGCTTATCGCTTTAACGGTTTCGATATAACCGTTTTTCTTCGCGTCGCTGAAAACTGCTTCGCCTCTTTCGCTTCTGATTATGCAGGCGGAGTTTCCGGCTTTTTCGTTTTTTATCTCCTCGCTGTTCCAGAAATCAAAGAATGAAAGGTCGCTCTCCTCCGCGAAATGACTCGGACAGAAGCGGCAGGCATAGCGGTTAAATATCCTGCTTGTATACATTTTTTCAAAATAGCTTTTTCCGTGAGGAGTTTCTATAATATTGTTTCCGTCGGTCAGCGTGTTGTAGCCCGGCCAGCCGTTGCCTCTGTAATAAAGGCGGTATCCTTCGCCTGCGAGCTTCTTCTTTATTATCCTGCTCGCATTGTATGAAACGGCGGCGGAGCAGGCAATACCTATTTTAATTATTTCGTTATTCCTATCGAATTTTGAAAGCGCCTTAATCTGACACGGCGTGCCGATAACCGCGGTTTTTCCCGTGCTTTTAAACTCGCTTAAAACGGGTACGCCGACATACCTTGAAGCGAAGCTTCTCGGACTTTCCGAAAGAAGAGCGTAGTTATCATTTGTAATTGAAATAATCTCAGTTTCAAAGGGCGCGTCGGGGTTTTCCCTTACGGTAAGCACGCTGTCAACCGTTTCGCTCTCGATAAGGTATCTTATTATTGAGTTGACCGCGCCGCCCGACGAGGCGTTATGCCTTACCTCGCTGTCGGTGCTGTGACAGAGAACGATATCTCTGTGTCCGCCTACCGTACTGTCGGATACTGCGGCGCCGTCGGCCGCGGGACACGAGGAGTAACAGAGTCCGCACGAAATACAGGCGTCGGCGTTGAGCCTGACCTTATAAAAACCGCTCTTGTCGTCGGGAATAACCGAGATTGCGTTTTTCGGGCAGACGCTGCCGCACAGTCCGCACGCATAGCAACGGTCGTTTTTAATTATCTCGTTTACCGTTTTCATAGTATCTGTCAATCACTTCTTTAGTAAGCTTTGTTGTTAGATATGCTTTTTCGTAAAGCATGGGACTGATTTCCTCTAAATGCTTTTTAACATCTTCGTGGTTTTCTTCAAGCAGCTCAAATTTTTCTCTCAGCTTTTCAAAGGTGAGCTCGGTAATATCTATTAAATAGTCCTCCATTCCCGCAAGCTTTGCAAAGCCGTTCATTTTCTGCTCATAAGCTACGCTGAGAAACGGCGTGTTCATCTTAGCCGAGAATATATTTGAATGATATCTTAGTCCGACTACCGCGTGGAGCTTTGAAATCAGATGCTGCTGAAAGAAGCAGTCGTGCTCGTCGTCGCATACGAAGCAGTTTTCCTTAGCGAATTTCTGCATAAGCGGATAGTCGTTTCCCTCACCGTTTCCGAAAATCTGAGGTATAAATACAACGCCGATTCCCTTGTCCTTAAGGTAGTCTATAAAAGCGTTGAACGAATCGCTGATTCTGTTTTCAATCTCATCCGTTTTATGAATTCTGTGCCAGCGAAGCGTCGCGACGGTAATTCCGATTATCCTGTCGTATTTTTTTAAGAAGCTGTTAAGCTCTTTGTATTCGTTAAACTGCTTTTCGTAAGGCTCGGCATCGAAACGGTACTGAAGCGCGCTGTCCGCCGTTACGGTTATTTCCTTTTTTGCGCCGAGCTTTTTATAATACTGAGCCGATAATTCCTCTCTCGTCGTTACAAGCTCCGCTCCGTTAAAGATATAACGCCTTAATATGTTCTCCTTTTTGTTCTCAAAGGGTCCCATCGACGGAGCGTAAAAAAGATAAGGCTTCCTGAAAAGGCGGGTAATTATAAACTTATAGTACGACGGAAACTGCATCGACGGGTATAAATCTCCCATTGACGGTCCGCCGGGATTATGGAATACCATATCCGAGTTCTTTATTATTTTTATCAGCTCGCGAATGTTTTTACTTACCGCGAGCCGTCCTCTGCTTAAAAACAGAAACGGTACGTCGATATGATTCCTTCGCGTAATCGAGCGGATATAGTAAATCTTAACCTTGTCGTCTGAGTAGGGGAACTGCTCAAGCTCCTTCGTTCCGTGAGTAAGAAGGTTAAAATGTATGTCGGGATAAAGCTCTCTGAGAGATTCAACCATCGAACGGAACGCGGCTTCGTCACCCCTGTTTGTCCAGGCGCAGTTGAATAGTGTGATTTGCATGGTTTCTCCTTATGCTGAGTTTTCTTCGTTCCTTCTTCGCCGTCGGCGAGGTGATATATGCCTCGTATTCAAATATCGCCCATAGCATAACGGCGCCCATTATTCGCTGACCGTCGAACATACAAAGCGAAACCTGTGATATGCCGACGAATATGATAATCCCGAGGAAGAGAGCCTTGTTCGGGCTTTTGTTAATGAAGTAAATTTTAACGAGAAGGTATAGAATTCTGACTATAAAGATTACGAACGGGACTGAACCTACGATACCGTAGTGAAGATAAATGTTCATAATTCCTATATCGTCGAAGAAGAAACTGTTGCTCTTTCCGGAGAAAATCGCTCTGAAATGTTCATTTGTCGGCGAGACGTAGCCCATCGAGAAGAACGGATTTTTTACAGCATAGCTTTTAAAGTAGTTAATTGAGCTGATTCGCGCTTCCGCCGAGTCGCCTAAATTCTGGTCACGCGACTGAATATAATTAATAACGAAATATATTCTCCCCGTTGCAATAAGAACGAAAAGCGTAATGCCGTATATTATAAGCACGGTTTTTCTGAGATTCGGGTTTCTGGGAAGTATAACGAATGAAAGTAAAAGGAAGACGTAAAGCGCCGAGTTGAGCATTCGCGTCATCGCGATGTAGTTGATAAACGTTAAGAAGAATACGAAAAGCACGCCCCATTTAAGCTTGTCCTTAATGAGCTCGACCTGAAAGATTTTATAGAAAACGTAAGGAAAAAGAATATAAAACGGGTACGGTATCTGACATCTTAAACGGTCATTTCTGATACCGAACTGAAGCGTTTTCCATATAAGCTCGCCTCTTAACGAGTAGCTGAAGGAATTTATATAACAAAGTACAATATAAATAACCGTAAATACAATCAGGACCTTAAGAAAATACTCGTATCCGCCCTGCTTTGTAAATGTAAAAATAATAGACGAAGCTAACATAAAGTACAGAAATATTCTGAAGCACGAGAAATAGTTAAGAAGCGTCTGTCCGTACCTGTTATACGAATAAATCGTGACTAATACTATACTCAGCCCTAAAACGACAATAAACAGATTGGTAAAGCTTCGGTACGGCTTGAGCGTATTGTATATGTAATTGTTAACTATCGAATTAAAAAACAGTAACATCGAAATAATCGTTGCGATAAGCGTCATGTTCGCGTATACCTTCAGAAACGGAATTTCGAAGATGCTTGCAAAACGCATTTCGAGCGCCATTACGAACATTATTATTGTAAATATCGGACCGGTTTGAATTTTAATCTTCATACTTCTTCCTTAGGTGTTGTATTTAATATTCTTTTGCTCTCTTTTACGAATTTAAGAGCGTCTTTTATCTTTTTCTGTTTTGTGAAGGTGAAAAGAACCTCGAGGCATCTGATGCGTCTTATTCTTCTCAGCCTGCTATTTGAAATTATATAGTAGTTTGAAAACATATAGCTTTCGCTTCTGAAATTCTCAAGCCTTGTAAAAAGATTTGCGCTGCCGCCGGTTGAGGCGCCGTGGAAGTGAATTACGCTCGCCCCGGGACAGTAGAGAAGCTTAAGACCTTTTTTCAACGCCTTTTCGCTTATTATGTATTCCTCGAAATAAAGAAAGGTGTACGGGTCAAAATAGCCGATTTCCTTAAACTGCTTCATATCAGCCATAAAGCACGCGCCTGACGCCCAGTAAACCCCGCTCTCGCTTTTCGGCGTCATTTTTTTCATATACTCTCTCATTTTCTTTTTTGAAACGAGGTTACCTAAAACGTAGTTTGAAAAGAGAATATACTCCCTGTAGCTCGGTCTTACCGCTTTTACCGAAGCCTGCTGACGTCCGTCGGTACCCATAATCTTAGGCGAGGTAATAAAGCATCCGCTTTTTTTCAGTTTTTCAAGAAGAAGGTCCACGGCGTTTTCGTTAAATATTATGTCGTTATTTGAAATAAGAACATAATCGCAGCCGTCAGCCTCCGCCCTTTCGAGCAAAAGATTATTACCTCTTGCGTAGCCGAGGTTTTCCTCCGACTTTATAAGCTCGATTTTTCCGTTTTCGGAATAAAGCTTAGCCAGCTCGTCAAAGGACTCGTTTTGCGAAGCGTTATCGAGAAGATATATTCTGTATTCACTTTTAACGGTTTTAAGCACGGACTCAACGCACTCAACGGTCTTGTCGTACTTGTTGTAGTTAATTATTGCTATTGCCAGCATTTTTTATCTTCCTTACCATAAACGCAAGCTTCTTTTTAAGCACGGTGTTTTTTAGCGCATAGTATCCGCCGTGTTTTTCGCTGAGCATTCTGAAGCGCATTGAAAGCCCGGTTTCCGCCATCGGATGCCTGAGGTGAACTACGCCGCTTCGCGCTTCGTTTACGCTGCTTTCAATAATGACCGCATTGTTTTTAACGGAGTCTAAAAGCTCTCTGCCCTTATCCGTGTTTACGAGAACTCCGTTCAGACCGTTTTTCATTTCGGCTTTTATTTCTTCATTGCCGCCCCAACAGTCGCACGCCGTGAGGTCGCCTGCGCGCTCAATTCGCGAATAAAGACAGCCGTGACAGTTTTCTCTTAAGCTCCAGCCCTCAAGAAAGCCGTGATAATAAAAGTTAGTCGAAAACGGAAGCACGGTTTTATTTCCGTTTTCCGAAACCGTCATATTATAACCCTTGCTGTCGCGGAAGCGTACAGTAGCTTTATTTAAATCGGCGTTCGTAAGCTCGCCGCTGATATAGTCCTTAAGAAGCTGTCTTTCGCAGACTCCGTGACAAACGAAGTCGATTATATAAAGTCCTTCGTAATCCTTTTTTAAATATGACCTGAGTCCTGCCGCCTGACACGGCGTTCCGATAAAGAGAACTCTTTTTCCGCTTTCCAAATCGCCTTTTACCGAGGCGTACTGAGCGTTGACGTGAGAGTGAACGTATTTAGAGCCCTGAATTCTGTAAAGCTCGCTTTTATCCTCAATTCTTATACAGTCGACGTTAAGCCCGTCGGTGTATGCGGCTCCGTAAACAATGCCGTCAAATACCGACGCCGCCGAATGAATCAGTCCGCCGCTCGTCGACGAGCTCCGTATTTCGCCGTCCTTTGAATAAAACGCGAAGGCTTCAAGCGGAGCGTTGAGCACGACGGGGGAGTTAACGGGACAGACCTTAAGGCACAGTCCGCACTCTGTACAGCTCTCGCTTATTACGGGATATACTCTGCCGTTTTTGTCCGCCTTAAGCGTTACCGCGCCAACGGGACAGCTGTTACTGCAAGCGAAGCAGGCGGTGCATTTTGATTTATCGCATATACTGTCAATCATAAAGGCACCTCTTTAAATAGCCGAGAGAGTTTTCTCTCAGCTCTCTTATTTTATCCCCGTCGTAATTAACGGGAGCGCTGAAATCAAGCTCCTTATAGCCGTTAAAATCTATATATCTGTCGTCTAATCCGATTTCGTTTAATAAATCGTTGATTCTCGCGTCGGTATAATCCCTCGTTTTCAGAGCGAAAAACGGCTTTCTGTAAATAACCGAAAGCGCAACCCCGTGAAACGAGGTCGAAAGCACGAGCGACGCGTTTTTGATAAGATTAATGAAATCACCGGGCGCGTTATTCTCAGCAAGCTTAAAGCCCTTAAAGAAAACGTTATAGGTCTTATTACCCGAAAAGATAACGCATACGGGCTTGCCGAGCGCCTTTGATATGTGCCTGACCATTTCAACCGACCGGGCGTTGTAGTCTATTGAATAGTAGAATATGTAATCGTCGGGAAGACTGTTGTCCGTACGGATTTCGTCGAAATCTCCGGCGTCAAGAAGCAGCGTCGGGTCGCATACGCACTCAATCTCCGCGTCGCAGTAAGGCTGAAAAACGGGTATGCTGTTTTTCTCTCTCAGCGAAACCCTTTTAAAGTCCTTGATGGCTTTTTTTATTTCCTCTGCGTAAGGCGAAAAATCCTCGGTGCGCGCGTTTCTTATGCTCGGCGCGTAAGCGGCCTTTTTGCAGTTGAAATCAACGCCGAAAAACGAGAGCGAAAAGTCAACCGACTGCGGGTTCCAAATCTGGTCGCTGCCGCAGATTATTAAATCGTATTCGCTTTTGTGCGACCTGAGCTCAGCGTCGTTATTGAAGCGCTCACTGCTGAGGGGAAGGGAGTTGATAAACTCGCCGAAAGCGGCTTTTCTTCTTCTGAGCTGTGAAATGTTAAGAAGCGAACGCGCGTTTTTAACTGCGTTCTTAACTGAATTATTCTTTACGAAAACGGAATAAAGCTCTCTCTGATGCTCGTTAGAATAGTCGATTATTTCGATTTCGTTTTTACCGAGCGTCTCTAAAGCCCTGCAGAGCGAATAAGCCTGCAGAACCGAGCCGTAGTTTTCACTTCTGTGAAAGGTAAGAATTCCGATTTTCATAGTTAATTACCGTAAAGCTCCTCGAGTGTTTTAAGAGTGTTTTCTATGCTGAAGGTCTGAGCCTTAGCCCTTGCATTTTTTCGGAGAAGAGCGTATTTTTCAGGCTCGTCTTTAAACGTTTTATAGGTGCTTTCTATCGCCTTAGCGAGCGACTCAGAGCTTACCTTGCTGACTATAAAGCCGTTTTTTGCGTCGTCTATAACCTCCGGTATCGCGCCTCTTCTGAACGCGATACACGGAAGATATGACGCCATAGCCTCAGCGAGAGTTATTCCGAAGCCCTCCTCGCAGATTGCGGGATGTATAAATAAATCCGCCTGTGACAGAAGCTCGGGAACGTCAAGCCTCGCACCCGTAAATTCTATTATTCCGCCGAGACCGAGCTTTTCGCTCTTTTCTATCATTTCCTCGGTGTAGGTGCCTCTGTCCTGACCGACGATTTTTATTCTTATATTGCTCTTGATTTCGTCGTCAAGAAGGTTAACGGCGTTAATGAGAACGTGAATACCCTTAGGTCTGAAAACCCTTCCGACGTAAATGATATTAAACGGAAGCGCGCCCTCTTTGCCGAGCCTTTCGGAAAAGAATTTATCGCAGTTAATGCCGTTATAAACGACGGCGACCTTGTCCTCTTTATATCCGTAGGCTTTAAGATACGAGTCCTTAACGCATTTTGAAATAGCCGCCGCGTGAGAACACCTTTTGTACGCGCGCCTTTTAAGCATAACCTCAATGCGCTTTTTAAAGCTGTCCGTTTTTATTTCTCCCGCAACCGCGTGCCAGTAGATTATCAGACCGGCGCCGAGCTTTTTCTGCGCGTAAAGAGCGCAGGTAAGACCGATAGCGGTCCCCGTGTGCTCAACTATTACGTCTATATTGTTTTCTTTACAATAGGCGTAAAAATGCTTTGCAGCGCCCGTAAGCTTTTTACGGCTTTCTTCGGCAACGTAAACCGGCGCGTATTCTTTTATCTGCTCGGCAATATCTCCGCCCTCATAGACAAAATAGAAAAAATTGTTTTCCTTAGAGAATTTTGCTATGTCGCGGGTGAGTACGGCTATACCGCCTATACCGCCGAGATTCTGAAGATGTACAATATTCATAGCTTGCTTTTTATCCTTGTAAGCGCGTTTTTAATACGCTTTCTTTTATCGTCTCTCGCCCAGCGCTTTGCGACCTGTCTGTCGAGCTCGGGACGAAGGGGATTGTACCTGTCAATTATTTCCTTAGTCGTTTCTCCGTCCTTTTTATAGAAGCCGCAGTCGGTAATATAAAAGCTTTCGGCGCCGTCGGTGTAATCCTCCGGCTTGCGCGAGGAAAAATGAATGTAGTTAAATTCGTCCGTGTAAAGCTTATCGCCGATAAAATAATCGCGCTTAACCTTACCGTTATCGTAATAAAAAATCTGATATGGGTAATTCTTTACCGCCTTGTTCGACGTCTCAAGAAATACCGTCGAAAGCGTAAGTCTTGCCGCTCTTTTCGTAATATCCGCATAGTCGCGCGAAATATAGGTCGGTATGCCGAGAAGCTCAAACTTTTCCTGCATTCCGCCCGCCTCGTCGAAAACGCAGATACGCGGCGTCGTGAAAACGTCCTTATACTTCAGAGCGCCGTCGAGCATAAAGCGGCGGTTGTTTTCTTCGGTGTTCTTATAGATTGTAAGATGTCCCGTCTGATAAAGCTTTTCATATTCCCGTTCGGGTATGAAGGAGCGGATATCTCCGAGCACCGCGTCTATATCAATATGTCCCCAGTAGTCATATCCGCCGATATCGTCAGCGAATACGTATCCGTAAACGGGCTTGTAATCACAGAGCTTGTACGGATTGTCGAGTACAATATTAAAATCGAATTTAGACTGTATACGCTCTTTTATATCCTCAAAAGATGCTTTTATAAGCTTAACGTTTTCGGGAAAAGCGTATTCTCCCGTATCGCAGTCGCTGTAAAGAAGAAAGTCAATGCTCTCGTTTTTTCCGGCGCTTTTCAGCCAGATTCCGAAGTTGCTCGGAAACTTGCCGAAATATATTGAAATCAATACAATTCTTTTCATTATCCGTTTAAAAGCTCCTCGTAAATTTCGGTATACATTTCTACTCTCTTTCCGAAGGTGAAGCGCTCCGCGGCGTCTCTTGCCTTTCTGCCCTTTTCGTGTACCTCGTCGGGATTGTTAATACAGTGTAAAAGCGCGAAGCGGAGATGATTGACGTATCCTTTTTTTGAAGCCGCGGTAAAAAGATAAGCGTATTCGGGAGAGCATATTACCGTTCCGCCGCAGCGGTTCATCGTAATAACGGGGAGCCCGTTAGCCATCGCCTCAAGAATAACCGAGCCCGTAGCCTCCCTGAAGGTCGGGAATATCAGCGCGTCGGCGTTACGGTACTGCGCGCTCATTTCGGAGAAGGGAAGCGCGCCGAGAAATTCCGTGTGTCTGCTTACCGTTTCGTTGCTGTTATAGAGCGCCCTGATTTCATTTTCAAGCTCTCCGTAGCCGATAATTTTCAGCTCGTAGGGAAGCGCGTCGGGAATATCCTTCAAAGCGTCGAATAAAAGGTTGTATCCCTTTGCGCCCGTAAAGCGCGACACGACGAGAAAAGTGAGCTTATCTTTATCGTCGCTTCTTTCGACGTTCTCTGAAAGCTCGTCGTTTCTTATCGCCGTTTCGGGAATAACACGCCTCGACTCGTTCGGCTCAAGAAACGCCTTCGTTTCATAATTTGCGTATAAAAGAGCGTCGACTCTTTTCAGCCTGCCCGAAAGGCGTATGAAAATTCTGTAAGCTCTGTTAATTAAGCTTCTTATGACTTCCGTCGGCTTGCTTTTTCCCGTATAGTCCATAAGCGGCTCAGGTATTTCCTGACCGCCTGCTATCGGACCGCATACAAATTTTGTGTTTTTGATTTTATAGTATTTTCCTATGCTTCTGAACTCAATGGGTGCTATCTGATGTATTATCTCTATACCGTTTTCTCTGCATATTTTTTCTGCAACCGGTAAAGCCCTTTTGTGCCATATATTCAGCCTGCCCGAATAAAACGGAGGTCTGAATATTTTTTTATAAATATCCTTTATATCCGCATAGAAGAACTCAATATCGCCGAAACCGTTTTCTTCGCAGTATCTTGTAATGCTCTCTCTGTGCTCCTCTTTGGTAAGCACAAAAACCCTGTGGCTCTTTGAAGCCTCAAGGGGAATGTTCCAGCCTATTTTGTTTTCACTTCCCGTATACGGGTCGCAGGAATATGCGATATAAAGTATGTTCATATTATTCCTTGTCCGTGTACCACGCTTCAAAGGCGTGACCGCCGCGCTTATCCTCGGGAGGCGGAGTCATATAGTCGCCGTAAGCCTGAGTAAGATACTCGTGCCAGCCGACGGGGTTGTTGATTTCATAGCCCTCGAAGTCGCCCTTTGACGCTGTTTCAAAATATTTTTTGCTGTATGTATCGTAAAAGTAAATGTCGCCGATATAATCCGACTTTATTTTTAACTGCTTCTTTCCGTAGCTGTTCAGCTTCTTTGCAAGTCTTTCAACGCCGATAAGCTTCGCCGCAGGCTTCTGAAGAGTTCTTGCAATCTGCTTAAGAATATATCTTACGCTTCCTTTTTTACTGAGGTTAACCTGGTCGGAAGCAGTCTCAAGCATACTTCTTAAAAACGCAATTCTGATAAACAGAAGCTTGTTCTTAAGCGCGCTGTTGCTTAAATTATCAAACGGGAAAAGGTCTACGAAAATGCCCGTAGCGTACTTTTTATCGGTTACGTTCTTCTCATAGATAACCGTGTTGACGTTGCACGCCTTTGAATAGGGATAGATATAATCCCTGTCGCCGGGCTTCTTTATTTCAATATAACCGTCGATAAGCTTTCCGTCGCTTATCTCGAGCAGCCTTTCGTAATCCGCTCTCGGGATAAGCAGGTCGACGTCGTCGTCCCATGGAATAAAGCCCTTGTGGCGTACAGAGCCGATTGTCGTTCCCGCGTAGGAAAAATACTGAATTGAGTTCTCTTCAAAATACTTTATCAGGCTGAGAAGAATATCAAGCTCGAGCTTTTGTATTTCCTTTATGTCGGTAATCTGCCTTTTCATTACGCATCACCGCCCTGAGCCCTGATGTCGGCGTCGACTATCGCCTCGCCCGTCGTACCCTCGAGCGCTTCCTTTGAGGTGTCTGAAAGTCCGTCGTTGATAACCGCATTCATATCGCAGGTTGAAAGCGCGTCGAGCTCCTCCTTCGTAACTCTTCCGTCGCGTAAATCGCAGCAAATGGGATTTTCATACATCGAGTATTTTTTATCCCTGAAGAATCTTAGAAATTTGTGTCTGAATACCCACATCGCAGGAGTCATTATATACTTGTGCATAGCGGGGGATACCGAGCCTATCATCCAGCACTGTCTGTCGCAGGCGCGGACCTTCGCCCTGACTCTGTCAGCCTGCTCGCTGTTCCAGAGCTCGTCCCAGCTCTGCTCGTTGAGGTTGCCCATAACCTCCTTGTCCTTCGTTCCGTTACACGGCATAACGTCGCCGTACGGGTCGATAAAGAAGGTATCGAAAGCCATATCGCAGGGGAGAAGGCGCTTCTGGCCGTAAATATAGTTAATAAGACCGTGGTTAAAGTAAGCCCTGAACCATTTTTTAGGCGAGTTGGATTTTAAAAGCTCATTTATCAGCTTCTCGAATTCTCCCGCTACCATCTCTCTGTCATGGATAATGTTCTTCGCCTCGACGAAATAGAACGAGTTGTGAAGCGAGGCTGTCGCGAATTCCATATTCATTTCGTCGCTGATTTTATAAAGCGGAACGAGGTCCTTCGCGTTCGCGTCCTGAACCGTCATACCGAAGCCGACGTCTTTGTGTCCCGACTCTACGAGCTTTTTTAGAGTCGTATAGCCTCTGTTGAAGCCGTCGTCAAGACCGCGGATAGCATTATTCGTCTCCTCGAGTCCCTCTATTGAGATACGGATTCCGACGTTCGGGAACTCCTTACACAGCTCTAAAATTCTGTCGGTAAAAAAGCCGTTGGTGGAGATAACTATTCTGTCGCTCTTCTTGTCGAGCTCGGCTACAATATCCTTTAAATCCGTTCTTATAAACGGCTCGCCGCCCGTGATATTTGTAAAATACATGGGCGGAAGCTTTTTTATAACGTCAACGGTAAGCTCTTCCTCGGGCTTCGAGGGAGCCTTGTATCTGTTGCACATATTACACCGCGCGTTACAGCGGTAAGTAACAATTACTGTTCCGTTAAGCTTGTCAGCCATTTTCAGCCTCCGTTATCCTGATATCAGGTTAATTATATTTTTGACGTATTCGCCGTAGGTAAAGCCCTTTACTCTTTCGCGGGCTTTTTCGCTGAGTGAAGCGTATTCCGCGGGCGAAAGGGCGGTAATTTCCTTAAGTGCGCGCTCAATCGCTTCGGGCGTGTTTTCGCCGCACATAAAGCCGAAGTCGATATTTCCGCCGAACGTTCTTAGTAAATCGTCGTTGGGATTAACGACGCACGGAATACCGCAGAGCGCCGTGTCAAGCACCGACGAGGCGCCTACCCATTTATCCTCCGTGTTTACGAAGAAAAACGCGTTCCTGAGAAGAGCCTCGTATTCAGCCCATTCCCCGGGTATCTCCTTGTGAAGATATCCGTGGTGAGTAACGTATTCGCTTTTGATTCCCGTAGTGTCGGCGTCCATTCCGATTATGTCGATAAAGAGCTTATGCCCGGCGCGTTTGTTGTAGCTTTCAACCGCCTTCGTAAGCGATAACGCCGAAGCGAGATATTTTTTCTTACCGATAAAGAGAAGCCTCTTTTTTTCAAATCTCTCATCAGCGGCCTGCTTAACGTCAAAGTCCGGCTCCTCAAGATTAACGGGCATTCCGAAATAGTAAACGTTTGAATGCTCCTTTTTCATTTCGTCGTACGCGTTCGGAAAAATCGTAACGACGTAATCCGTGCCGTCTATAACCTTTTTCTGTTCGTCGATTAGCCTCTGCTCTTTTTCCGTCGGCGTTCTGTTTTCGATATGCTCGATAAGATATTTTATATCCCAGTCGCAGAAAAGAAGAGTTTTTGTTTTTACTCTGTCTGCGATTGAATTGCTGAAATCGAATGAAAAAAGAAGGTCGGCGTCAGGGTGCTTTTTCGCGGCTCTGAGCATTTTCCTTTTTGCTATCCGTCCGTAAAGCGCGGTGCGCTCAAAGGTTATTCCCGTTTTGAAAAGGCGAAGGAGCCTGTTAATAAGAACTCTTACCGCCCTTACTCTGTTAAAGGGAAGAATGTTAACGCGGATAACCTCGTTGCCGCATTTTTCAAGCGCGTTTAAAAGGTAATACGGAACGTTTGACCAGGCTTCGGTCCCGTTAGAATCACCCGTTGAATAAGCGATAATTTTCATATTATATACCAAAGCGTTTAAAGAATTCGTCGGTAACCTTTCTCTGCTTGTTAATCTTTTCGTAAACCGCCGCGTAGTCGATTTTATCATTCATAACGGCTTCAATCTGCTCTCTTGTCGGATTATTGAGTAATCTGTTTTCAAGTCCGAGCGTTGAAAGCACCGAATAAAATCTTTCGTTTTCGTTGTTGTCCTGAAGAAAGTGTACGAACTGCTTTTTAAAGATTATGCAGAAAAGCAGACCGTGGAAGGTGTTGGTAAACACGCAGTCGGCGTTTTTGTAAAAGCCGAGCCAGTCCTCAACCGACGGAAACCGAACGTCCTCGTCCCTGAAAAGATAATAGTTAAGCGGCGCGGTTAAATAATAATCCCTGCCGTTGTCCTTCGCTATGCTTTTAATAGCGTCGAAGGGTACGCTGTTTCTGTCCTTAAGGTTTAGGAAGTAACAATAGTAGTAATTGCTTTTTCCGTTTTCGCTGTACGGATACTGTTCGAAATCGAGAAGCATCGTCGGGTCTAAAACGTGAACGGCGTCGAAGCCGATTGAGTTAATAATATCAACTCCCGATTTTTCTCTTACCGATATTCCGTCAAGGCGTTCAAGATACGGCTTGATTTCAGCCTTCATTTCATCGGAAATTTCTTTTCTGCCGAAGCTCGCCGCGTAAGACAGCTTAAGCTTATCGTCGGGTACGTAGGTAAGATAGCGGAAGTTGTTTGCGTTCTTCCAAATCTGGTCGCTTCCCGCAATATGACAGTCCGCCTCGGGACAGTGCTTAACCATCGACGCGTATGAAATATAGCCTCTTTCGGAAAGAGAGAGGTTTTTCCTGATAAAGCCCTGAAGCTTAATAAGACCGCCGACCTTCCGGCGAAACTGCTTAAAGTATCTGATATTCTTAAGCTTCGGAAGAAGAAACGCGGGATTCGCCCTGTAATCTCTTATGTGAGAAGCGTCGTGACCTCTGTTCTTTAAATACTGCTGAAGCGCGTAGCACTGAAGCGCAGAGCCGTAGTTAAGATTAAATTTTATGTAGCTGAAGGTTGAATTGATTGATATTTTCATAGTTATCTGAAAACAATCCTTCCGAGTAATTTATTGTTGTAGCAAAGAATTCTCACCCTGTCGGGAAGATAGGATTTAAGCGCGTTTTTAAGTTTGTAAAGGCTCATTTTATTACCGACGGACTCATAATACTGTCTGTCTACCGCGCCGTAGCCCTCGCTTTCGTAAAGCTTAAGCACCCCGTCGCGCTGAGAGCCCTTAGCCGACGGAGCTCTGAGATTTCCGTTATGTGAAGAGATGCTTTCAAGCGTAACCTCGCGGAGAATCATTTTACCGCTGAGAAGCTCTGCGTATCTCTTTCCCTTTTCGGTGTTGACGAGAATACAGCTTACTCCGCGTCTGAGCGATATTTTCGGCTTGCACCTCGTTACGAATTCGGGATGCTCGCTTTCGATTTCCCAGTAATCGCCGAAGGTGAAATCGCTGACCCTCTCAACGCTTGAAAGGGAACAGGAGTAACAGCTTTCCCTGAATATATTGCCTCGGAGATAGTGCGCCATATATGACGACTCCTCACGGGGACAGTGCTTCGTATAGCTTTTTCCGTTCTTTTCGTAGCTGTAACGGAAATTCGTTCCCCAACTAACGCTTTTATCTCTGAAAAGGTATTCCGTAACCTTTATTCCCTCGCGCTTTTCAAGCGTTTCGAGATAGCTGTTGAAAAGCGGAGCAGCCGTAACGCCGTGACATATTATGTCAGCCGTTACAAGTCCGTCGTAATCCTTACCGAGAAAAGCCTTAAGCCCGAGTATCTGACACGGAGTACCCGAGAAGAGTACGAGCCTCCCGTCCTTAAGGTCGCTCAGAGCCGAGGCGTAGCATTCGTTAATGATTGACGGTATGTACTTTGAATTCAGTATTTTATAAAGCTCTGCTTCGCTGCCTATTCTTATATGCTTTGCGTAATAACCGTTTTCGCCGATTTCACCGAAGCAGCCGTAACAGACGCCGCCCTTTTCAAGCACAGCCTCGGCGAGCATCTGAAACGCTCCGCCTGAAGCGGATTTCATAAGCGCCTCTCTGCTTTCAGCCTGAGCCGCGTAACAAAGCTCCGCCGTGTGACGTTCAACGCCTTCGCGGCGCGCGCATACGTTAACGCATTTTTCACATCCGACGCACTTGCTCTCGTCTATTTCAATTTTTTCATAACCCGTGCCGTCGTTTGATAAGTAAACGGCGCCTTCGGGACAGGTATTATAACAAGCCATACATAAGGTACAGCTGTCGTAAGAAGCAAGCCTTTCTCTCAAAGCGTTTACCTCGCTTATTTCCGTGATTTTATAACCTTTGCGGGAGCGCCGGCAGCGATTGAATAATCGGGTACGTCCTTTGTAACGACGGCGCCCGCCGCGATTACGCAGCCCTTGCCGATTTTAACGCCGTCGAGCACGGTAACTCCCGCGCCGAGCCAGCAGTCCTCGCCGATTTCAATTCCGAGCCTTGTTGCGCCCTGAAGATAAATCGGAGTCTCGGTATCCTCGAAAATATGGTTTTCGGAAAAGAGCTTAACGTCGGGACCGAAAATAGTGTTATCGCCGATTTTTACGCTGCCTCTTACCGAGATAAACGCGTTAGCCGCTATACCCACGTTGTCGCCGATTTCGAGCCCCTCGCCGAGCTCGCGGATAACTCCCGTGCATTCGATAATGCTCTTGCGCCCGAGAGAGAAGTTTTCTCCGATTTTTACGCCCTGCCTGCAAAGCGCGTTGATATGGCAGTCGTCCTCGATTGTAAGTCCGCTGCCCGCGCTGACGCAGTGCTTTGATTTTATTGTAACGCGCTTTCCGATAAAATTGATTTTACCGTGCTTTTTAAAAAGCAAAGCGCGGAAGGTTCCTCTTAAAAGCATAAAAAATCTTGTAAGGAGAATACCGATTAAATCGCCGGAGCTTATACCCTCGTCGATTACGTATTCTCTTCCTTTGATTTTACTAATCAGCTTTGAAACGAGCTTTGTCATACCGTCAGCTCCCCGTATATTTTTTCGATTTTTTGTGCGTACTCCTTAATCGGCGCAGTCGTTCCGTTTTCAAGACAGTAACGGCTCATAGCTTCCGAAAGCTCGGAGTCGCGGTATATTTTTTCAATAGCCTCTTTAAGCGAAAGCTTGTCGTCGGCTTTATAAATGACGCCGTTTTTTCCGTCGTCGATAAGTTCCTTCGTACCGCCTATATCGCAGGTGATAACGGGAGTGCCGAGCTTAATTGACTCGATAACCGACATCGGACAGTTTTCAAACCATTGCGACGGATAAACCGAAGCGGCGGCTCCGCTGATAAGCGAGTAAAGCTCAGCACCGCTCTTAAAGCCTGCGAATTCTGCGTTTTTAAGTCCGCGCGCTTTAAGCTCGTCCTCGAGCGGTCCCGTGCCCGCTACGATAAGCTTCACGTCGGGAAGCTCCTCCATAACGTCAAAAAGAAGCTTAAGTCCCTTTTCAATGCTTACTCTTCCGAAATATAAAACGTATCTTTCGCCGCTGCTTTTATTGTAATCGGAGGCGTTAACTTCGGGAGAGTAGTTGTGTATAACGCTTATTCTGTCCTTTTCGACTCCGCCCTTGATTATCTGCTGAGCCATAAAGTTACTCGGACATATATATCTGTCTATAAGATTGTAGGTGTTTTTTCTGTGATAATAAGCGCTTTCCGCTGCGGCAACGGCGCTCTTTAAAAGCGAGCTCTGAACACAGCGGTTTTTAATACAGCTTAAATAGCCTTTTTCTATACATTCCGTACATACCTGCTCCCTCTGCTCAATATACATTCTGTGATTCGGACAGGCAATCTGTACGTCGTGGACGGTCTGTACCGTCGGTATGTTACGCTTTTTCGCCTCGATTATAACCGAGGGAGTAAGCTGGAAGTTGATATTGTTAAAATGAATAACGTCGGGCTTGAATACCTCTATAACCCTGCCGAGCTTTTTTGCCGCTTCCTTTGAGTAAATCGTCTTTACGGGAGAAGAAAGCTTTTTCATAAGCGACGCGCCGTGAAAATCAATTTCGCCGACGTATTCGTCAGCGCTGTTTGAAACGCAGCGCCCGGCGCAGTCCATACCGAAGAACTCGACCTCGTGTCCGTCGGCTTTAAGCTGACGGCCGAGCTCAAGCATATACGTCTCCGCTCCGCCCTTCGGGAACAGAAACTTGTTAACCATTAAAACTCTCATTTAATCTACCCGTTTTTCATAGAGCTTCAGCGTTTGCTGAGTTATGTTATCCCAGTTGTATCTTGTTAAAACGTAATCCGCGGCGTCAGCTTTAAGACGGCTTACTCTTTCG